>JBJOKP010000068.1:0-8520 GCA_046046045.1 Pseudomonadota bacterium
TTGCTGCGCTTGTCGCCCGAACTCGCCGAGACGACCAGGGTGTTGGTCGCCGGGTCAAAGTCGGCCTGCGCAATGTCGACGAAGTCCACCAGTTCAAGATTCAGCGACGAAGGCTTGAACGCAGCGGTGCCGGCCGTGGTCAGGGTGGCCGTGTCACTGGCGGTCACGGTCACGATGGGCGGCACGGCCGACGCGTCAGCCACGATCACCGCAGCGGAATTGATGCCCGTGGGTGCAGTGGCGTCGGCGGCGGTCACAGTGGCGTGGTCCAGCATCACCGGGTCGGCAATACGACCAGCGCCGACGGGCACGGTGGGGCCATCCACCACGGTCACCGTGGCGTCGACCGTGGAACCAGCGAATGCCTCGATCTGGCCACCACCAGCGGCCGTGCGCGTGTAGGTGGTGCGGGTCGAGTTGATGGGGGTCTGCACCTCGCCGGTCCAGACATGGCCTTGCACGACAAACAGATCGGTGATCAGCGTGGTCTGACCGCCGCCGAAGTCGATCGGCGTCACGCCGTCAGTGGCCACGCCGCTCAGCGTGACAACATGGAAGCCGTCCTGGTCAGCAAAGCAGGGACCACCGCTGGCACGGATCTGCAGGGCACCGACGTCACCGCCATTGCCCAGGAAGGGACCCTGACGGGAGAAGCCTTCACCCACCAGGAAGGGGCCGACATTGCCCGTGGTGGCTTGACCGGCGGTCAGGCCGCGGTCATAAGTGGTGAAGATGTCGCGGTTGCCGGTGGCACCGGTGACCGTGAACTGCTCCGTGCCGTAGGGATGGGTCAGGGTGTAGGTGCCATCCGCCGGAGCATCAAACACATAGCGCATGCGCAGGAAGGGGAACTGCGAGCCGTCCACCAGGTGACCCTCCGGGGTCTCCTGCAGGAAGGCAGCCTCGGCCGCCATGCCCAGACGGAACACGGTGCGGCCAGCCGGGTCGGCCAGGAAGACGTCCGACGCCCACCAGAAGGACTCGCCACCGGAGTTGATCTGGATGGAGAGCGGATCGTCCGGGTTGACCGGATCGAAGAAGCACAGGTTCGGGTCCAGGCAGCGCTGCAGGGTCAGGCCGGTGGAGTCCTGCACCCACTCGGGGAAACCGGTGGTCGGGCTCAGCGGGCCGGCAAGCACAGGCGTGGCAGCGTTGGCGGCCTTGGCCGTGCCAACGATGTCGCAGGAGCCCACGGTCTGGGCGGTGGCTGCGGCTGCGTAGAGTTCCAGGGCCGAAGCGACCAGGGTGACGATAAGTTTGCGTTTCATGATTCTTGGCTCCGGATCACTGGTTGACGATGGTCACGGGCTTGCTGGCCTGGCCGCCAAAGGAGGAGCGCACCGTGACAGAGGCGGGCACGGCGGCGGAGTTGGTGGCGGCGACGCCGCCTGCCAGCGGCGTGTTGTTGTTCACCAGGGTGAGCACAGGCGTGCCGGACGGGCCTGAGCCGTCGTCGCTGGACGAGGCGATGACCTCCAGCAAGCAGTTGCGCAGGGTGCCGGCACCCGAGCAGCGCGCCGTGGCGCTGGTGATGGTGACCAGATCCTTGACGGCGATGTTGCCCTGGACGTTCGGGGTGGAGGGGCGACCGCCATCGACGGAGGTCACCTCGATCGTGGCAGGCACGTCGCTGACCGGGGTGGATGCGAAGAAGCGGGTGCCATCGCGAGCCAGAGTGACCGAAGGGGTGGCGGCGCCTGGAATGGCGGCCGTCACGGTGGCGGTGGTGCTCGTGCTGCCTTCCACAATGGTGTTCACCACGACCGGGTTGGTTGCGGTGGCATTGCGGGTGTAGTAGGCCGCATCCACCGACATCGGCACGGCGGCAGCGGGCGCGATCTTGCCGAACACGGTGAACTGCGTGTTGGTGAAGACGTTGGAGCCGCCGTTGATGTCGATCGGGGTGATGCCATCGGGCGCGAACGCGGTGACCTTGACCCAGTTTTCGCCGCAGGGGCTGCCGGTCACGGTGGTGGGGGTCAGGCCATCACCGATGTACACGGCCGGATCCACGCCGCCGCGGTTGTCCGCGATCAGGAAGGGGGTCACCATGCCGGCATTGGGGCCAGGCGCGAAGGTGATGTCGATGGGCTCGGAGATTTCCGAACGGTTCTGGCCGTTGCCCGGAGGCAGCAGGGTGTCGACCACGTAGCGACGCTTGCTCCAGGGCGTCTCGACGAAGTAGACGCCGAGCTTGGCCACGTCCACGCGGGTGCGCAGGCGCTGGAACTGGGTCTCGAAACCCGGCTGCGGCGGGTCACTCAGGAAGGCGGATTCCACACCCATCACGACCACGGCGCGCAGGGCCGGGGCACCGGTGGCGTCGAGGGTATCGAACACGCTGTCGGCCAGGAACCAGAAGGCTTCGCCGCCGCGGTTCAGCGCCGCGGAGTAGGGCGTGGCCGGATCGATCGGGTCATAGAAGCAGGGCGGAGGATTGCCCAGGCCGTCCACGCTGTCGGTGCAGATCTGCAGGCCGATGCCGTTGGAGTCGACGATCCATTCGGAGAAGGGGCCGGTCCAGGTGCCGGTGGCCGGCTGCTGCATGATGGGGCCAGCCGTGAAGGGCTTGGACATGTCGGGGGCCGGGCAGGCCGCCGAGTACAGCGGCGCCACCAAGAAACCTGCGGCCAGGATGGCCGCGTGAGCCAGTTTTCGAGTCGTTTTCATTGCGTATCCCCTTGGGGGCTGTTCAGTGATCGCATGGCCTGCCAGGGCATCTGACCCTGTACGACCGCTCTTGCCTCTCATCCCCTGGGCCAGGGGCCCGGAGCTTTGTCGGCATCGACTGCTGCCTGGATTCCGGTGTCGCCACCGAGAGGTCCAGGCCCGCCTCGTAGTCCATATTTCGCAAGGGGTGTGCCAGGTCGTTAATGGGATTTAAGCCCATGCAATCGACCATCAGTTGTGACGCGGATCACGTCTGGATACCTGACCCCGGCCCATCCCCCCCGAAATGCATAGTTCAGCAGTGGGGCAGCGGGGCAAATCCCCCGGGCTTTTTCCCCCGTTCCCTAGCTTTCGCGCCAATTTGACCGCCGAAAATGAAAAATCCATGCGCGAAAGAGGTTTCAGATCGGGCGTAGCTCGACTGGCCTCCGCTCGCACCTTTTGCAGATTTCCAAGCCACCTCGAGCGGGGCATTCGCCCCAATGAACGCCAGACGAGTGGCATTGGCATCGCCAACATGGCCAACATTCCCATTTCATCCAGCCTCACTCCGGCGTCGCTGAGACGAATGGACACCTCTGCCGCATCCACCGGCGGCGCCCCCCCGGCAAAGAAAAAGCCGCCCGGCGCAGGCCGGGCGGCTGTGGGAGTGCGGCGAGCTGTCCGGCCATCCACCCGGTGGGTGGAGGACGACGCAGGCGCAGCGCTTACTGGGTCCGGACGGCTACGTCGCTGGCGGTGCCGGCGGTGGTGCCCCACATGGGCACCATGCGGTAGGTCCGGCCGACCACCGTGTTGCGGGTGGCCGTGCGCGTGGTGTTGAAGCCGCGACGGTTGGCCGTGGTCGACGTGATGAGCGCGCCGACGTTGGCCCAGACCGGGTTGGTGTTGGCGCAGGTGTTGCCGCAGGTCTGCAGCATGTAACCCGTTTCGACGCCGGAGTTGTCGGTCCAGGTCACGGTGGTGCCCGTGATGGTCAGGCCCGTGGGTGCCAGCAGGCTGGGGATGACCCGCTCGATCGCCGCGCTGCTGCCGACCGCATTGTTGGCCGTGACGCGGAAGCGATAGGTCACGCCCGTGGCCGGCAGGCCGGTCACATTGGTGCTGACCACGTTGGCAGCCGTGTTGGCCTGCAGCGACCAGGTGGCGCCATCGTCCAGCGAACGCTCGACGGTGTAGCCGGTCTCGTTGGTCACATTGGTCCAGTTCAGGGCCACCGAGCCCACCGCGGTGCCCGGCGTGAAGTTCAGCGCCGTGGGCGCTGCCGGCACCACGGGCACCGCCACGGCGGCGTTGGCAGTGGCGGATTGCAGCGTTCCCGCCCAGTTGCTGACGTCCACGCGGTAGCGATAGTTGCCATTGGCCACGCCGTTGTCGTCCCAGCTGCCCGTGCCCCCGGTGGCCGGCGTGGTGATCGGATCCAGCAGCGGGCTGACGGCCGCGTAGCTGCCCACGGTGGTGCCGGTGACCGTGGCCCGGTAGACGCGGTAGCCCCACTCGTTGCTGGCGCGGTCGGTCCAGCGGACGGTGACCTTGTTCCCGGCGATCACAGGCGCCAGCATCGTGGGCGACGAGGGCGTGGCCGGCGTGGTCAGCGTGCTGGAGGTGGTGGCGACGCTGGTGTCGTCACCCCGCACGGCCACCACCTGGTAGGTGTAGCTCGTGTTGGCCGCACGGCCGGCATCCGTCAGGCTGGTCTGCGAGGCAGGCAGCGGGTTGGCGCCGCTGATCAGCGCATAGGCGCCGGTGCCGATGCGGCGATAGACGCGGTAGCCGGTGACGGTGGAATCCTCGCCCGCGATCCAGCTGACATCCAGGGTCAGTTGCTGGCTGGCCAGGGCCGCGGCCACCGAAACGGGCGCCACCGGCAGGGCCAGCGTGGACGCCTCGACGACGTTGGAGCGTGCCGAACCCGCGGCGTTGTAGGCGTCGACCTGGAAGGTGTAGGCGGTGCTCGCCGTCAGACCGGTGACGGTGGCCGTGCGGGCGTTGCCACCGGCCACACCCACCTGGCTGCGGTTGCCTTCGGCATCCACCGTGTAGATCTTGAAGCCCGACTCGTTGCTGGCCTGGTCGACCCAGCGCAGCGTGACGGTGGTCGAGCTGGCAGCGTCGAACTCCAGATTGCTGGGTGCCGCGGGCGGCATGGCCTGGATCATGCGGACCTGTGCGCTGGCGCTGCCGCCGGCGGCCGAGTCGACATGGACCACGGCGGGCGGCGCACTGAGGTTGATGCTCAGGGAAGACGCACCGGGCGCAAAGCTGCCGAAGTCGCGCAGCGTGAGGGCAGGGGCACCGCGCAGATCGCTGGAGGCGGCCGTGACGGAGAGGATGCCGGTCGCGGGGTCGTAGTCGGCCTGGGCGATGTCGACAAAGTCCACCAGGTGCACGTTCAGCGTGGTCACGTCGGTCGAGGCTGCGCTGGCGGTCAGCGAGACCACCGGCGGCAGGGCCGCGGCATCGGTCACCGACAGGCTCAGCGAGTTGATCGAACCCTCGATCACGGCCAGGTGGTCCAGCGTGAGCGGGTCCACGATGCGGCTGGCGTCGGGGCTGACCGTGGGGCCGTCCTTGACCGTCACGCTCGCCTCGGTGGAGGAGGTGGCGAAGGTGTCGATCTGACCGCCACCCGCGGCGCTGCGCGAATACGTGGCACGGGTGGGCGACAGCGGGGTCTGCACCCTGCCGTCATAGATCATGCCCTGCAGGCTGAAGGAGTCGGTGGCCACGATGAACTCGTTGGTCCCGAAGTCCACCGGCCGGCCGGCGGTGTCCACACCGGTCAATTCGACACGGTTGAAACCGCAGGGGCTGCCGGTGACCTGGTAGCGGCCACCCGCGCCACCACCGTCTGCCACGAAACCACCCGGAACACCCGCCGTGCCGCGCACCGGGACCAGGAAGGGGCCGACCGGACCGGTGACCGAGCTGTTGGGCGCAAAGCCATGGTCAACGGTCTCGGCCACGTCGCGGGCACCCGTGGCACCGGTGACGCGGAAGGTGTTGATGCCGTAAGGGTGCTTGACGGTGTAGGTGCCGTCCACCGGCACACCCATCACGAAGCGCATGCGCAGGAAGGGGAACTGCGAGCCATCCACGGGGCCGCCGTCCGGCCCTTCTTCGAGGAAGGCGGTTTCCGCGGCGTAGACCAGGGTCAGGATGCGATTCCCTGCCGCGTTGGAGAGGACGGCCGAGCCGTCCCAGTAGAACGCTTCGCCGCCCGAGCCGATCTGCAGCGAAAACGGCGACGACGGGACGATGGGATCGAAGAAGCAGAAGTTCGGGTCCAGGCAGCGCTGGACGCTCAGGCCGTTGGAGTCGGTGACGTACTCCGGAAAGCCGTTCGTGGGGTTGAGCGGTCCGGTGCGCACTTCGGTGGCGAAGTTGGCGCTGTTGGCGCCATTGGGCAGCACACAGCTGCCGGCGCTGACCTGGGCGGTGGCCGCGGCGGCATAGAGCTCGAGAGCCGAAGCGACCAGGGTGACGATGAGTTTGCGTTTCATGTTGAGATGCTCCCGATCACTGGTTGATGACGGTCACGGGCCGCGTAGCCACACCGCCCTTGGTCGACACCACGGTCACGACACCCGGCAGTGCCACGGTGCTGAACGAGACCACGCCGTTGGTCAGCGCGGCACCGTTGTGCTGCACGGTCAGGACAGGCGCGCCATCAGCGCCGGAGCCGTCGTCACTCGACGAGGCCTGCACGCTCATCAGGCAGGACTTGGTGCTGCCCGTGCCCGAGCAGCGTGCTTCGGCGCTGCTGATGGTGACCAGGTCGCGCAGGGCGGAGGTCTTGGTATTGGGCGTGGAGAGGATGCCGTTGTCGGTGGCCGTGATCGACACCTCGGCGGGCAGGGTGACCATGGCAGGCATGGGGACATTGCCGTAAAAGCGGTGAGCCTGCTTGGTCAGGTCGGCGGTGACGCCGTTGATCACCACCGTGGCGTTGGCCAGCTGGGAGGCGCTGGTGCTGCCTTCGGCAAGCACGGTGACCACGTCGTTGCCGCCATTGCGGGTGTAGTAGCTGCCGGTGATGGCCAGCGGCACATCGGCCACCGGTGCCAGCTTGCCCTGCACCGTGAACAGGCGATTGGTGAAGACGTTGGTCGGCGCGGTGCGGCTGATGGGAATGGGGGTCACGCCATCCAGGCCCGTGGCCGTGACGCGGATGAAGTTGTCGCCGCAGGGGCTGCCGCCGACCGTGGTCGGGGTCAGGCCATCGCCGATGTACTTGGTCGGGTCGACGCTGCCACGGTTGTCAGCCACCAGGAAGGGCGTCACGAGACCGGCGACGGTGCTGCTGGGGCCGAAGCTGATGTCGATCGGCTCGCTGATCTCCATGCGGCTCTGGCCACCACCCGGGCGCAGCAGGGTGTCGACGCGATAGGTTTTGTTGCCCCAGGGGGTTTCGACCTTGTAGAAGCCCACAGCGCTGACGTTGATGCGGGTGCGCAGGCGCTGGAACTGGGTCTGGAAGCCGGCCGTCACCTCGGGGCTGAGGAAGGCGGTCTCCACGCCCATCACGATCACGGCGTCGATGGGGGCCGTGCCGTCGGAGGTGAAGACGTTGTCAGCCAGATAGAGGAAGGCTTCGCCGCCCCGGCCGAGCGCCTCGGACAAGGGGTTGCCCGGCTCGACGGGATCGAAGAAGCAGGGCGGCGGATTGCCCAGGCCGTCGACGCTGTCGGTGCAGACCTGCAGGGCCACGCCGTTCTGGTCGACCACCCATTGGGAGAAGAAGCCGAACGAGTCGAGCGGACCCGAATTGAAGGGTTTGTTCACGTTGGCCGGGCAGGCCGCCGCGAACAGCGGCACGGCCAGGAAGCCAGCCGCGAGGATGGCTGCATGAGCCAGTTTGCGCGTCTTCGTCATGTCTGTTCCCTTGCGAGGAGGAGCGTTGAGCCTTGCGCCGGCAGCCTGTCGAGCCAACAAGCCACGGGCGATGCGTGATATTCAACTTAAGAGCGCTTCATCATCGACCGTGACGTTTGCGGGAGTACCTCGCCCGGATTCGATCAATTTCAGAAGCCTGAGCGAAGCATAAGTTGGCAACGCCTGCGGACAGCCCCACAGGCCTCAGCGTCGGGAATTTGGGTTAATCCTCGCGACTTATCACACGATCATTTCGTGGTGGAAACGCAAGGCAGCCACGAGGTGACGCGTGGGTAACACACCCCAGAAAATGGGTCATTTACCCCAAGTTGATCCAGCTTAAGACACCACGGAGCGGCCGAACGGGGCATTTCACCCACCTCAGCCCGACCGCGGCACGAGCGCTCGTACCGCACAGAAAACCAGCTCCGGGCCTCGAATTAATCTGACTTAACTATTCCGAGCGACTCTCGCCTTAAGTCAGGAAAATCAGCGACATATTCCCATGCAATCCCGGCGCGTCGGCGGAAATTGCAATATTGCGCAGCGCCAGGCAGCGCCTCACCCCCTTGTTCCAGGGCCGCCAGAAGGTTTCCATCGCCGTCGGCCATTCCATTGAGGGATGGGCAAGGCAATGGATGTGACAAAAAACGAAACACGCCGATACCGGCCCGCAAGGACCGCCCCGCTACCGCTCGGCACCATGGGCCCATGTTCAACAACTGGCGGCTGACCGCTCGCAGCTGGCAGCCGCACCGAGGACACATCATGTGGATGACACGATGCTTCGAACCCCGCACGATCCGACGCAGTCTGCTGGCGCTGGCGGGCGCCGCCCTGGTGGTGGGTAGCCTGACCGCCTGCGGCCACGGCGGCACCCGGGCTGATGCCTGGGGTCCCCAGAGTGCGGAGGAGGCCAGCCGCATGCGCCAGCGCATGATGGATCGCGCCACCCGCGAGTTGGCCCTGGATGCC
>JBJOKP010000069.1:0-8488 GCA_046046045.1 Pseudomonadota bacterium
TGGTGGGGCGTGGTGAACAGGGCGTCGGCGCGGCCCTGCTCCACCTGGTGGCCGGCGTATTGCACGACCACGCGGTCGGCGGTCTCGGCCACCACGCCCAGGTCGTGGGTGATGAGCACCAGGCCCATGCCGCTGTCCTGCCGCAGCCTCAGCAGCAGGTCGAGGATCTGGGCCTGGATGGTGACGTCCAGCGCCGTGGTGGGCTCGTCGGCGATCAGCAGCTTGGGTTCACAGGCCAGGGCCATGGCGATCATGACGCGCTGGCACATGCCGCCCGACAACTGGTGCGGAAAGGCGCTGGCGCGGCGCGGTGCATCGGGGATGCCGACCTGCTCCAGCAGTTCGATGACGCGTTGGCGCCGGGCCTTTCTGTCCATGCCCAGGTGTTCGGCCAGCACCTCGCCGATCTGGTAGCCCACGGTGAAGCAGGGGTTCAGCGAGGACATGGGCTCCTGGAAGATCATGGCCAGGTCGCGGCCCACCAGGGCGCGGCGCGCCTTGGGGCTGAGTCCCCGCAGGTCCTGGCCCATGAAGGCCAGGCGCTCGGCGCTGACGGTGGCCGTCCAGGGCAGCAGGCCCATGATGGCCAGCATGGCGACCGACTTGCCCGAGCCGGATTCACCCACCACGGCCAGCACCTCGCCGGCCTGCACGTCCAGGTCCACGCCTTCGACCGCCACGAAGCGGCCGCCACGCGTGGCGAAGCTGACCGTGAGGCCGCGCACTTCGAGCAGGGTTTGATGCGCATTCGTCATCGTCATCACCATCCTGGCGGCCTCACGAGCGGCGCAGCCGCGGGTCGAGCGCATCGCGCAGGCCGTCGCCCGCCAGGTTGATGGCCACGACGGTGATGAGGATGGCGAGGCCGGGCAGGGTCACCAGGCTGGGGTTGGAGCGGATGAACTCGCGCGCATCGGCCAGCATGGTGCCCCACTCGGCCGTGGGCGGCTGGGCACCCAGGCCCAGAAAGCCCAGCGCAGCAGCTTCCAGGATGGCGTCGCTCACCCCCAGCGCGGCCTGGACGATGAGCGGGGCCAGGCAGTTGGGCAGCACGGTGCGGAACATCAGCCGCCAGCGGCCCACGCCGGCCACCCGCGCGGCGATGACGTAGTCCTTGCCCAGCTCGGCCAGGGCCGAGGCCCGCACCAGGCGCACATAACGCGGCAGGTAGACGATGGTGACCGCCACGATGGTGTTGGCCAGGCTGGGGCCCAGCACGGCCACCACCAGGATGGCCAGCACCAGGCTGGGCACGGCCATGATGAGGTCCATCACGCGCGAGACGGCCACGTCCACCAGCTGGCCCAAACCTTTGCTGGATTGGCTGGCCTGGCCGGCGGCGCAGGCCAGACCCAGCAGCACACCGATCACGAAGCTCACGCTCATCACCGTCAGGCCGATGAAGAGCGACACGCGCGCGCCGTGGATGAGGCGCGAGAGCATGTCGCGCCCCAGGCTGTCGGTGCCCAGGATGAAGCGCGAGCTGCCGCCGTCGTCCCACATCGGCGGGGCCTTCACGGCGTCGCGAAACTGCTCGATGGGTGAATGCGGCGCGATCCAGTCGGCGAAGACGGCCGACAGGGCCACCAGGGCCACGATGGCCAGGCCGAAGACGGCGCCGCGGTTTTCGCTGAAGGCAGCCCAGAACTCGCGCAGGGGCGAGCGGGCCGGTGGAAGGGAGCTGGGAATGTCGGCCCCGGCTGCGGCGGCAGGGGGCATGGGGGGAGTCACGGCATCAAGGGTCATGCGTGGCGGATGCGCGGGTTGATGAGGCCGTAGAGCAGGTCCACGCACAGGTTGACCACGATGACGATGGTGGAGACCAGCATCACCCCGCCCTGCAGGGCCGGGTAGTCGCGCCGCGAGATGGCCTCGATCAGCCACTTGCCGATGCCGGGCCAGGAGAAGATGGTTTCGGTCAGCACCGCGCCGGCCATGAGGGCGCCGATCTGCAGGCCGATCACCGTCACCACGGGGATGAGGGCGTTGCGCAGCGCATGCACGCCGATCACCCGCCAGGCCGGCAGGCCCTTGGCGCGGGCCGTGCGCACGTAGTCCTCGCTCAGCACTTCCAGCATGGCCGAGCGGGTCATGCGCGCCACCACGGCCAGCGGGATGGTGCCCAGCACGATGGCTGGAAGAAGCAGGTGGTGCAGGGCATCCTTCACCGCACCCTCCTGGCCGCTGAGCCAGGCGTCGATCGTCATGAAGCCGGTGACCGGCTCGAAGTAATACTTGATGAGGTCGATGCGGCCCGACACGGGCGTCAGCCCCCAGCGCTCACCCACGAACATGATGAGCAGCAACCCCCACCAGAAGATGGGCATGGAATAACCGGTCACCGACAGGCCCATGAGCGTCTGGTCGTAGAGGCTGCCGCGCCGGGCCGCGGCAATCACGCCCGCCGGCACACCCAGCAGGGCGGCCAGCAGCATGGCGGCGAGCGAGAGCTCCACCGTGGCCGGAAAGAGGGCGGCGAACTCGCTGATCACCTTCTGATTCGTGACCACCGAGGTGCCGAAGTCGCCGTGCAGCAGCTGCCAGCCGTAGTCGGCGAACTGCTTCCACACCGGCTGGTCCAGCCCCAGCTCATGGCGGAACTGCGCCAGCCGCTCCGGGCTGATGCCACGCTCGCCCACCCGCACCTCGACCGGATCGCCCGGCACCAAGCGGATGGCGACAAAGGTCATAAACATCAGCGCGACGAAGGTGGGGATCGTCAGCGCGAGGCGGCGCAAGAGGAACTTCAGCATGGCAAGGGCGACGAGCTCAATCGTGGGCAGTCAGCGTCATCAGCCAGGCATGCAGCGCAGCGCGCAATTCCGGGAGGTCGTCGACGACGACGTCGAAGATGATCTGGTCATCGACGGCGTCATAGCCGTGGATGATGCGGTTCCTCAGGGCGACGGCCTTTTCCGCGGCTGGATGGTCGGTGAACAGGGTGGCATGCACACGCGACAGGCGCGCACACGCCTCACCGAGTATTTCCAACTGCCGCTCCACGCCCGAACGCAGCAGCAGGTCGCCGCTGTAGTCGCCCATGTCCTTGCCGGCCATGAAAAGAATGGCCGTGTCCATCGCGCTGATGGCGTCGAACAAGAGCTTGGGGCGACGGTCAACCATAGACCGGCACGCGGGTGCGCTCCACCTCTTGCGCGAAATACGGATTGCGGATGTAGCGCGGGTTCACCAGGTCCACATGGCTGCCCAGGAGGTTTTCCAGGTCCTGGGCGAAGGCGAGTAGGCGGCTGGCCCGTGAACCCTCGACACCCTCAGCAAGTTCGTAGAGAAAGTCGTAGTCGCTGTGCCCCGGCATGAACTCTCCCGAGGCAGCCGAGCCGAAGAGCTCGAGCCGTGCCACACCATGACGCCGGCACAGACGTGCGATGGCGTCCTGGTGGGGCAACAGCAGGGCAGCGTGCATGCGCGAATTATCTCGACAGGACTCAAGCACGCGGGCGCCGCTGGCCTTACTTCAGCTCGACCCCGATGAACTCGTGCGAGCCCAGCGGGCTTTGCTTGTAGCCGCTGACTTCCTTGCGCATGGTCTCGTAGACGATGGAGTGGGCGATCTTGAAGTCGGGGGCGTCCTCCTTCTCGATGGCCTGCATCTCTTGGTAGAGCTTGGCGCGGGCCTTCTGGTCGCTCATCGTGCGGGCCTTCTCCATGCGCTCGTCGAAGGCCTTGTTGCACCATTTGCTCAGGTTCTGGCCGCCCGGGCGGGCGGCGTCGCAGCCGCGCAGGAAGAAGAAGTTGTCCGGGTCGCCGTTGTCGCCGGTCCAGCCCAGCATGCCGGTGATGTGTTCACCCTGCTGCATGCGCTTGCGGTACTCGCCCCACTCGTAGGTGACCAGCTTGGCGTTGACGCCGACCTTGGCCAGATCCGCCTGCATCATCTCGGCGATGCGCTTGGCGTTGGGGTTGTAGGGCCGCTGCACCGGCATGTACCAGAGGTCGATCTCCAGCGGCGTCTTCACGCCTGCCTTGGCCAGCAGGTCCTTGGCCTTGGCGGCGTCGAAGGGGTAGTCCTTGACCGCATCGTTGTAGCCCCACAGCGTGGGCGGGATGAGGTTCTTGGCCGCCTGGCCGGCGCCGAGGTAGACGTCGCGGATGATGGCCGCCTTGTCGATGGCCATGTTGAAGGCTTGGCGCACCTCCTTCTTGTCGAAGGGCGGCTTCTGCGTGTTGAAGGCCCAGTAGGCGATGTTGAGGCCGCTCTGGTGGATGACCGTGAGCTTCGGGTCCTTCTGCATCTCGGCCAGATCGGCCGGGCGCGGGGCGATCATGAAGTGGCACTCGCCGGCCTTGAGCTTGCTGTAGCGCGCGGTCGGGTCGGGCGTGATGGCGTAGACCAGGTCGTCCACCAGCGCACGTTCGCTGCCCGTGCCCCAGTAGTCCTTGAAGGCCTTGAAGCGGATGACCGCGTCCTTCTGGTAGGTCACGAAGCTGAAGGGCCCGGTGCCCACGGGCTGCTGGTCGAACTGTTCCTTCCTGTTCGCCTTGGCCAGGAAGTCGGCGTATTCCGCCGAATGGATGGCGGCGAAGTCCATGGCCAGGTTGGCCAGCATGGTGACGTTGGGCGCCTTGAGCGTCATCTTCACCGTCAGCGCATCGACCTTCTCGATGGCGGTGATGTCGGTGTTGAGGCCCATGTCGGCGTAGTAGTCGTATTTGCCGCCCGAGACCTTGGCGTAGGGGTGGTCGGCCTTGAACTGGCGCTCGAAGCTCCACACCACGTCGTCGGCGTTGAGGTCGCGGCTGGGCTTGAAGCCATTCACGCCGCTGTGGAACTTGACGCCCTTGCGCAGCTTGAAGGTGAAGGTCTTGCCGTCGGCCGACTGGGTCCAGCTTTCGGCCAGGCCGGGTTCGACCTCGGTCGTGCCGCGCTTGAAGTGGGTCAGCTTCTCGTAGACCGGCCGGGCGGCGTCGAAGCTGGTGCCGGTGGTGTTGAGCGCGGGGGTGAAGTTCTCGGGCGAACCTTCGCTGCAATAGACCAGGGTCTTGGCCTGGGCCGGCAGGGCCAGGGCGGCGGCGACGGCAGCCAGTGCCGCAACGAGGTGACGGGAACGGATGGGCATGAAGATCCTCCTCGGGTTTCGCCGCCAGGCCGGCGGGCCTGGGGCGTGGGAAACACATGGCGCTGCATGCTAGTGGCCCGGGCCGTGCGGACGCGCCGGCACCGGCCTAGGGCTATCCCGGGGCATCAGCACGATGGATGCCAGGGCGGTGGGGGCCGCCTAAGACGGGAACTGCGGGGCGAAGCGCCGCCTCCTCCGGGGCTGATTCAGGCCGGCGCGCCCCATCATTGGGCATTCAGTTCCGGTGTTGCGGACACCCGGCTGATGCATTTCCTGGCCCGGGCCGGCGCAGACCCCAGCTGCGGCTGCCGCCTGGCCTGCCTTGCCCCGCTCCGCCCTGCTTTCATTGCGCGAGATCGACCATGCCCACCCAGAAGTCCCCCCAGGCTCCCCTAGTCTCCGCCTTCTCCCCAGCCACAGCCGCAGCGTTGTCGGCGCGAGCGCAGGCACCCTGGCCGCGGTCCACGCTGGCCGGGGCGGCCGCCCTGATGGTGACGGCAGCGGGCGCCGGCGCGGGGGTGTGGGTGGGCGCACCCGAGGCTGGGCTCATGCGCTGGCTGGCCATGGGGGCGACCGGTGCCCTGACCCTGCTCTGGGGCGGTCTGCTCTTGCGGGAACGCCATGCCGCTGCCCAGCAGCGCGAGGCGATGGAGGCCGCCGCGCAGCAGGCCCGGGCTGAATTGACGCGGCTGCAGACCGACCACGGCCTGCGCCTGGCTGAACAACAGGCGCAGCAGCAGGCCCTGCTGTACCGCGCCAGCCAGGCCGAGGCGGCGCTGCAGGCGCAGTGCGGCCAGCTGGATCACCTCCAGGGGGAGCGCGACGGCCTGCTGCAGGAGCGCACGACCGAGCGTGATGCGTCTGCCCGCATCCGCCAGGCGCTTGATGTGGCGGCCATGCCGGTGCGCATCGCCGATCACGCCGGCAAGGTGGTCTACATCAACGAGGCGCTGCTGCAGATCCTTCGGCGGGATGTGAAGGCCTTCCGCAGCGAGCTGCCCGGCTTCGATCCCGAGAAGATCCTGGGCGGCTCGGTGGGCGTGTTCTACAAGGACCCCGAGGCCGCCCTGGCCCGCCTGCGCAACCTGGACAAGCGCACCCAGACCCGCATGCGCCTGGGTGGGCGCAGTTATGACGTCATCACCACGCCCATCATCGGCACCCGCGGCGAGCGCCTGGGCTCGGTGGGCCAGTGGGCCGACATGACCGACCAGCTGGCCGCCGAGGCCGAGCTGCAGGCCGTGGCCCAGGCCGCCGCCCAGGGTGACTTCAGCCAGCCCATGCGGCTGGACGGTTATGCCGGCTTCTACCGCCAGGTGGGCGAGATGCTCAACCGCATGATGCTGACCGTGGGCACCACCCTGGCCGAGGTGAAGGAAGCCTCGACCCGGCTCAGCCAGCGCGCGGCCGAGGTGAGCCGCACCGCCCAGGCCCTGGCCCAGGCCACGGCCGAGCAGGCCGCCAGCGTGGAGCAGACCAGCGCCTCGCTGCAGGAGATGCGTGAATCGGTGAGCCGCAATGCCGATGCGGCACGCCAGACCGACCGCCTGGCAGGCAGTGCGGCCCGCGAGGCCGAGGCCGGTGGCCGCTCTGTGGGGGACACCGTGACCGCGATGCAGACCATCGCCACCAAGATCTCCATCGTGGACGACATCGCCTACCAGACCAATCTGCTGGCGCTGAACGCCGCGATCGAGGCGGCCCGTGCCGGTGCACAAGGCAAGGGCTTTGCGGTAGTGGCGGCCGAGGTGCGCAAGCTGGCCGAACGCTGCCAGGTGGCGGCGCAGGAGATCGGTGGCCTGGCCACCAGCAGCGTGCAACGGGCCGAGGTGGCCGGACAGTTGCTGGTCGGACGGGTGATGCCCGAGATCCGCCAGACCTCGGCCCTGGTGGAGCAGATTGCCGCCGCCTCGACCGAGCAGGCCGAATCCGTGGCCCAGATCACCATCGCCATGGACCAGGTCAACCTGGCCACCCAGCACAACGCCGCCGGCTCGGACAACCTGTCCGCCACGGCCGAGCAGCTGGAGGTCGAGGCCGACCAGCTGCGCGAGCTGGTGCAGCACTACCGCCTGGGGGATGCCCGCATGGCGAGTTCAGAGCTGGCCGCGGCAGCCATCGGCCGGGCCCGCCAGCGTATCCAGGACGAGATGGTCTGAGACCGACGGCGCGCGCTCAGCCTGGTGGCAGGCCGGCGCGCACCGCCTCGATCTGCCGCAACCGTGCCTGGTTGAGCTGCCACGTGCAGTCCAGGCGGGCCTCGCGCTGCATGGCCTGGCCGACCACCAGGCCAGCGGCCAGCTCGCATTGCTGCAGTCGCCAGCGCATGAAGGCCCGGGCCGTGGCTTCGGCCTGGGCCACCGCGCGCTTGAGGTGGGGCTCGCTGCGCTGGTCCAGCACTTGCCGCAGCGCGTCCTCGGCGATGTCCACGGCCTGGGTGCTGGCCTTGCTGCGCGCCACCATGCAGTTTCGGATCTCCACATGCGGCCGGCCGGTACGGCATTCGGCCCGCAGGCCAACGGGCTGATCGGCGGCCGTGGCGGTGGTGGCGATGGCAGGTGTGGACGGTGAG
This sequence comes from Pseudomonadota bacterium, assembly GCA_046046045.1. GTDB lineage: Bacteria > Pseudomonadota > Gammaproteobacteria > Burkholderiales > Burkholderiaceae_C > Sphaerotilus. The sequence continues at coordinate 7,651 of JBJOKP010000069.1, forward strand.
GCGGGCCCGGGCGGTGAGGCGGCTGCAGAAGGTGCAGCAGCTGCCGCAGGTGTTCTGGGCGTTGCAGTTGCTGCAGGCGCTGCCGGCGGGGGCAGCTTGCCGGCCCTGAGTGCGGGCGCCGCGGCTGGGAAGGCAGAGCCTGGCGCACTGGCCGGCACGGGCGCCGAAGCCGGTACGGCCGAGGACGCGGCGGCAGCCGGGGCCGGCTGGGAGATGGTGTAGCCCGGCGGTGGGGCAGGACCGCCACGAGCCGACGCGATGTCTGCGGCTGCCACCATCAGCAGCACGCCGAATCCTGCCAGGACGGGGGGCAGGGCGGGGGGGGAAACGGTGAGGGGCGGCCGGGTCGGCGTCATGGGCACAGGCCCACGGCAGGCGGGGCGGAACCGGTGGAGAAGCCTTGGAATGTAAGTGAACGTGACTTAATCACGCCCCGGGCCAGCCCCGGGGTTGTGGTGCCGACCCCACCGGATCGGTCGTCCAGCCGTCTTTCAGTTCAGGGCAGGGGATCAACGGCCAGGCGCGAGGCGTAGCGCCGTTCCTGCGTGTCCACCACCTCGGCGCTCAGTTCGCCCGGCCCCTGGGGCAGGAACCAGAAGCGCAGGTGGGGGTTCTCGCTGATGGCGAAGTCCACATCGGCATCCAGCACCGGCTGGCCGGCGTAGCTCACTGCCACCCGCCGCACATAGTGGGCCGGGGTGTAGGTGCGCCTGACCTGGTCCATCACCATGCCGGTGTCGTTGGGGTGGCTGATGCTGAGCGAGACCAGGGCCGGCTGGCCGCGATGTGGCGTGCCCTCCAGGCGCCAGGCCATGCGGCCCAGGTTGGCCTGGGCTTC
>JBJOKP010000070.1:0-8334 GCA_046046045.1 Pseudomonadota bacterium
GCGCCCCAGGCCAGCACCCTGCCCCCCAGCAGCTGGATGAGCAGCCTGGGCGGCGTGGCCCAGTTCGGCCCCGAAGGCCCGTCGGCCGAATGGCAGCGCGTGCTGACCCCGGTCTCCTCGGCCGGTGCCCGCCGGGCCCTGGCACGGCCGCTGGCGGAGGCTGATGCAGGTGCCGGTGCAGGCGCATCGATACTCCCGCCCGCCGCCCTCGTCCCTCCCCCCCGCACCGCCCCCCGAAGGAACCGCATGGCCAGCCCCAAGACTGATGCCCGGCCCGATGCCGCCGCGGCCGGCAGCGTGCCCATGAACATGCTGGACCGGGTGCGGGCCTCGCTGCCGGCGCTGTCACCGGCCGAGCAGCGCGTGGGCAAGCTGCTGCTGGCCGACGCCCGCAGCTTCGCCACCCTGCCGGTGGCCGAACTGGCCGAGCGATCCCATGTGAGCAAGCCCACCGTGGTGCGCTTCTGCCGCAGCGTGGGGTATGACGGCCTGGCCGACTTCAAGCTCAAGCTGGCCGGCACGGTCAACGAAGGCGTGCCCTTCGTGCACCGCGCGGTGGACGAGGACGACAAGCCGGCCGACCTCATCGTCAAGGTCATCGACAACGCGGTGAGCGCCCTGCTCAAGTACCGCAATGACGCCGCCAGCCTGGCCTTCGAACGCGCCATCGCCGCCCTCACCGAAGCCGGCCGCAGCAAGAAGCGCATCGAGTTCTACGGCGTGGGCAACTCCGGCATCGTGGTGGCCGACGCCCAGCACAAGTTCTTCCGCCTGGGCGTGAACGCCGTGGCCTATGCCGACAGCCATGTGCAGCTTATGGCCGCCACCATGCTGGGCCCGGGCGACTGTGCGGTGGTAGTGTCCAACAGCGGCCGCAGCCAGGATGTGCTGGACGTGGTGGAGACCGCGCGCAAGAAGGGCGCCACCACCATCGTCATCACCGCCAGCGGCTCACCCCTGGCGCTGGAAGGCCAGATCGTGCTGGCGGTTGACCACCCCGAGGACTACGACCGCTACAGCCCCATGGTGTCGCGCCTGCTGCACCTGACGGTGATCGACATCCTCACCACCGGCGTGGCCTTGAGGCTGGGCCCCGGCCTGCGGCCCATGCTGCAGGAGATCAAGCGCAACCTGAAGAGCAAGCGCTACACGGCGACCTGAGGCCGGCCCACCGCGGCGGGCCATGCACCGCCCACCGCCCATCGACTACCGCCCAGACAGCAGAAAGCCCGCTTGCGCGGGCTTTCTTCAACACGGGTCTTCAGGTTCAGACCTGTTCGGCCACCCCGTAGAGACCGGCCAGTTCCTGCAGCCGGGCGGGCAGGCCCTGGACCTGCAGCGTCACCTCGCGCTGTGCCGCGGCACGCTGGCTCGCCAGCAGCACGGCCAGGGCGCTGGAGTCGAACTGGCTCAGGGCCTGGCCATCGACGGTCAGGCGCGCGCCACGGGCCATGGCAGCCACGGCCTGTTCGAGGGCCTCGGCCACGGTGCGGGCCTCATCCAGGGTCAGTCGGGCCGGCAGATCGAAACGGGCGGCGCTGGCGTCGGTCATGGTCTGCGTGCCTCTCAGCCCTTGCTGGCCGCGGCCTTGTTCTTCTCGGCCAGCTTGTTGATCAAGCCGTCGATGCCGCCGGCCGAGATCTCCTGGGCGAAGCTGGAGCGGTAGTTCTCCACCAGCCACACACCCAGCACGTTGACGTCATAGATCTTCCAGCCCTCGGCCGTCTTCTCCATGCGGTAGTCGATCTGGATGGGCTCGCCACGGCCGCGGATCTCGCTCTTGACCACCACCTCGGTGTCCTCGGGCTTGGCCCGCAGGGGCTTGAACTCGATGGCCTGGTCCCTGACCTGGGTGAGCGCGCCCGAATAGGTGCGCACCAGCAGGTGCTTGAACTCCTCCTGCAGGCGCTTCTGCTGGTCAGGCGTGGCCTGGCGCCAGTAGCGGCCCACCGCCGAGGCGGTCATGCGCACGAAGTTCACGTGCGGCAGGATCTTCGCATCCACCAGGTTCATGATCTTCTTGACGTCGCCGGCCTGGATGGCCTTGTCGGTCTTGACGATGTCGATGACCTCGCCGGACACCTGCTTGACCAGCACGTCGGGGGCGGCACCGCTGGGCTGCGCCTGGGCGGATTCGGGGGCGACGGCCAGCAGCATCGCGGCGCCGGTCACCACGGCCAGCAGGGCCAGGCTGCCGCGACGGGTGAGGGTGGCAATCAGGCTGGCCGGTCGGCGCGGGGCCGTGGCCAGGGCATGCGAGCAAGACATCATGGTCATCCTTTCTGGGGCCGCCTGGGCGGCTGGTTCAACCGGGCCGGTGGGCGGCCCTGAGACTGCAACGGCCCAGGCCCGCTGGCGGTGGACCGCCGGACCCGGTGGCATCAGACACCGGGCGCGCTGCCCGACGCCGCCGGGCGGGACGCCGCGGCCGCCGACGCGGGCACTTCGGTCGGTGGCTGGTTCAGGCCAGGCGCGTTGCCGGAGGCAGGCACGGACGGCGCCTCTGCCGGCGCCATGGGCACGGCCGGGGCCACGTTGGGTGGGGCCACCGGCGGGCTGCTGCCTTCGGGCAGGTCGTAGCGCTCGCCGCCGGCATCGGGCGGCTCGCCGTTGTAGATCAGGCTGCGACGGCGCTGCAGATAGGCATCCCGCACGAAGCTGTAGCGGTCCAGGGCGATGTCATCGAGCACCCGGGTGGCCTTGAGCAGGTTGGCCCGGGTGGAAACGATGCGGGTGGCCGTGAGCGTGTTGCGGAACTTGATGTCGTCGATGAAGGGATCGGGCGCAGCCATCATGTCCACCGGCAGGCCGATGGAATCCCGCACCGTGGAGGATCCGAGCACCGGCCAGACGATGTAGGGTCCGGCCGCGAAGCCCCAGCGACCCAAGGTCATGCCGAAGTCCTCGTTGTGCTTCTCCAGGCCCATCTCGCTGGCGATGTCCAGCAGGCCGTAGATGCCGAAGACGGTGTTGGTGGAGAAGCGCAGCATGTCCTGCCCGGCCTCGCCGATGCGGCCCTGCAGCGCCAGATTGACGGCCGACCAGGCGTCCTTCACGTTGCCGAAGAAGTTGTTCAGCCCCGTGCGCACCAGGCGCGGCACCGCGGCCTGGTAGGCCTCGGCGGCGGGGCGCAGCACCGTGTCGTCCAGCGCATCGTTGAAGGCGAAGACCTTGCGGTTCACCTTCTCCAGCGGATCAGGGTTGTGCGTGGTGGCGCAGCCCCCCAGGGCCACGAGGATGACCAGCAGCAGGCTGACCAGGATGGGGCGAGGCGCGCTCACTTCTTCGCCTCCCCGGCCGGCGCGGACCCCGTGTCGGCCGCCTTGTTGTAGAGGAACTGGCTGATCAGGGTCTCCAGCACCACGGCCGACTGGGTCTGGGTGATGACCGCCCCGGCCACCAGGTTGTCGGCCTCGGCGCCGGGCTCCAGGCCGATGTACTGCTCACCCAGCAGGCCGGCGGTGAGGATCTTGACCGAGCTGTCCTTGGGGAAGGCGAAGCGCTTCTGCAGTTCCAGGTCCACCGTGGCCTGGAAGCTCTTGTCGTCGAAGCTGATGCGGCTCACCCGGCCCACCACCACGCCGGCGCTCTTGACCGCCGCACGCGGCTTGAGGCCGCCGATGTTGTCGAAGCGGGCGCTGACGGAATAGGTTTCGTCGAAGGAGATGGACAGCAGGTTGCCGGCCTTGAGGGCCAGGAACAGCAGGGCAGCCGCACCCAGCACGACGAAGAGGCCGACCCAGAGGTCATTGCGCGATTTCTGCATGGAGGTCGTTCCGGTCGGAAAGTCTGGAGATCGTCTCGGGATCAGATCGAGAACATCAGGGCGGTGAGCACGAAGTCCAGCGCCAGCACGGCCAGCGAGGACACCACCACCGTGCGCGTCGTGGCGCGCGAGACACCCTCGGGCGTGGGCTGGCAGGCATAACCCTGCAGCAGGGCCACGAAGGTGACGGTCAGGGCGAACACCACGCTCTTGATGATGCCGTTGAGCACATCCTTGGTGACATCCACCCCGCCCTGCATCTGCGACCAGAAGGCGCCGGCATCCACGCCGATCAGCACCACGCCCACCAGCCAGCCGCCGATGATGCCCACGGCGCTGAAGATGGCAGCCAGCAGGGGCAAGGTGATGAGGCCGCCGACGAAGCGAGGCGCCAGCACGCGGCGTATCGGATCCACCGCCATCATCTCCATGGCGGCGAGTTGTTCACCCGCCTTCATGAGGCCGATCTCGGCCGTGAGCGAGGTGCCGGCCCGGCCGGCGAAGAGCAGGGCCGTGACCACCGGGCCGAGCTCACGCACCAGCGACAGGGCCACCAGCAGGCCCAGGGCCTCGGCCGAGCCGTAGCGTTGCAGCGTGTAATAGCCCTGCAGCGCCAGCACGAAGCCCACGAAGAGGCCCGACACGCCGATGATGGCCAGCGAGTGGTTGCCCAGCAGATGGATCTGGTCGGCCACCAGGCGGAAGCGCCGCAGCGCCGCCGGGATCAGGCCCAGCAGCCGGGCCAGCAGCTGGGCCCCCGCGCCGATGTCGATCAGCTTGGCCCGCGTGCCACGGCCCACACCTTCGAGAAATTCGATGAGGCCCTTCATGCCTGGCCCCCGAGCTTGCTGCGGCTGCCGGCGCCAGCCAGGCCATAGTCCTCGGCCACCGGGGCGGCCGGATAGTGGAAGCGCACCGGGCCATCGGGGGCGGCGGTGACGAACTGGCGCACCAGCGGATCGTCGGTCTCGCGCAGCTCGGCCGGCGTGCCCTGGGCCGCGATGCGGCCGTTGGCGACGAAGACCACGTGGTCGGCGATGGAGAAGGTCTCCTCCACATCGTGCGAGACCACGATGCTGGTCACGCCCAGGGCATCGTTGAGCTGGCGGATCAGCCGAGCCGCCACGCCCATGGAGATGGGGTCGAGGCCGGCAAAGGGCTCGTCGTACATGATGAGTTCGGGGTCCAGCGCAATGGCCCGGGCCAGGGCCACGCGCCGGCTCATGCCGCCGGAGATCTGGCTGGGCATGAGGTCGCGTGCACCGCGCAGGCCCACCGCATCGAGCTTCATCAGCACGAGGTCGCGGATCATGGGCTCGGGCAGGTCGGTGTGTTCGCGCAGCGGGAAGGCCACGTTGTCGAACACCGAGAGGTCGGTGAAGAGGGCGCCGAACTGGAAGAGCATGCCCATGCGCCGGCGCAGGGCGAACACGCCTTGCCGATCCAGCGTGGCGAGATCGGTGCCGTCGAAGCTGACCTGACCGGAGAGCGGCCTGAGCTGAGCACCGAGCAGGCGCAGCACCGTGGTCTTGCCGCCGCCCGAGGTGCCCATGAGGGCCACCACCGAGCCGCGCTTCACGGTGAGGTTGACGTCCTGCAGGATGATGCGATCGCCGTAGCCGCAGCTCACATCCTTCAGCACGACCAGGGAATCGGCCCGTGCGGACGGGCCTTGCGGGCTGGACGAAGAAGTTGTGGCAGGCGAGGCTGATGTCATCGTGGCATGGAGAGAACACCCCGGGAGGCACCCGCGGCCGGCGGATGATAGGGGATATCACTCATGGCCATCGTCCACCGGCCGGATGAGGCCAGGTATGCAGGGACACGATGCGGCCACCCGGACCGGGGCCGGCCCCACGACTGGCCGAGGTTCCAGCGAGCCCGGACCGACGGCGAAAGCTGCCGCCGACCGGACCGCCGTCCGCCATGCTCAGCGCGGCAGGGTGGAGGCGCCGCTCAGGAACTCGTCCACCGCGCGCGCGGCCTGGCGGCCTTCGCGGATGGCCCACACCACCAGGGACTGGCCACGGCGCATGTCGCCCGCCACGAAGACCTTGGGCACATTGGTCTTGTAGCCACCGCTGGCCTCGGTGCTGGCCTTGGCATTGCCGCGGCCATCCTTCTCGACGCCGAAGGCTTCCAGCACGGTGGCCACCGGGTTGACGAAGCCCATGGCCAGCAGCACCAGGTCGGCCTTGTAGTTCTTCTCGGTGCCGGCGATCTCGACCAGCTTGCCATCCTTGAACTCGACGTTCACGGTGGTGAGGCCGGTGACCTTGCCGTTGTCGCCGGTGAAGGCCTTGGTCGAGATGGCGAACTCGCGCGTGCAGCCCTCTTCATGGCTGGAGGAGGTGCGCAGCTTGAGCGGCCAGTAGGGCCAGGTGAGCGGCCGGTTCTCGACCTCGGGTGGCTGGGGCATGACCTCGAACTGGGTCACGCTCACGGCGCCGTGGCGGTTGCTGGTGCCCACGCAGTCGCTGCCGGTGTCGCCGCCGCCGATCACGATGACGTGTTTGCCGTCGGCGCGCAGCTGGTTCTTGAGCTTGTCACCGGCGTTGACCTTGTTCTGCTGGGGCAGGAACTCCATCGCGAAATGCACGCCTTCCAGCTCGCGACCAGGCACGGGCAGGTCACGGCTCTGCTCCGAACCGCCGCACAGCAGCACGGCGTCGAACTGGGCGGCCAGTTCCTCGGCGCTGAGGGTCTCCTTGGCGTCGTTGGTGACCTTGCTGCCCTTGGGCATGGCACCCACCAGCACGCCGGTGCGGAAGACCACGCCTTCGGCCTGCATCTGCTCGACGCGGCGGTCGATGTGCGACTTCTCCATCTTGAAGTCGGGGATGCCGTAGCGCAGCAGGCCGCCGATGCGGCTGTTCTTCTCGAACACGGTCACGTCATGACCGGCACGGGCCAGCTGCTGGGCTGCCGCCAGGCCGGCCGGGCCCGAGCCGATCACGGCCACCTTGTTGCCGGTGCGCTGGGCGGCCGGCTGGGGCCTGACCCAGCCCTCGGCCCAGGCGCGGTCGATGATGGCGTGCTCGATGGACTTGATGCCCACCGCGTCGTCATTGACGTTGAGGGTGCAGGCCGCCTCGCAGGGCGCGGGGCAGATACGGCCGGTAAACTCGGGGAAGTTGTTGGTGCTGTGCAGCACCGTGATGGCGTTCTGCCAGTCACCCCGGAACACCAGGTCGTTGAAGTCCGGAATGATGTTGTTCACCGGACAGCCGTTGTTGCAGAAGGGCGTGCCGCAATCCATGCAGCGGGCGCCCTGCACCTTGGCCTGATCGGCGTTGAGGCCGATGACAAATTCCTTGTAGTTCTTGACCCGCTTCTCGACCGGCTCGTAGCCCTCTTCGAGACGTCCGTATTCCATGAAGCCAGTGACCTTGCCCATGACTCAAACCTTTTCTAGTGCTTCAGTGCCGAGAGTGGCGATGTGCATGCAGTGAGGCGCCGGGCGCTCACTTGGCCGGCACCGACTTGCCGCTCGGCTTCTTGGCGTCGTCCTTGCCCATGGCCTTGGCGATGGTGGCATCGGCCGCCTTGGCCGCCCCCATCTCGCCCAGGGCGCGCTTGTACTCGTTGGGGAAGACCTTGACGAAGCGGCCACGCGCCTCGCTCCAGTTGTCCAGGATGTCGCGGGCCCGCAGCGAGCCGGTCCAGCGGTGGTGGTCCTCGATCAGCTTCTTGAGCAGCACCTCGTCGGCCAGGCCGCGGTGCCAGAACTTGGCATCGAGCTGGGCTTCCTGGTCGGCCGCCGAGAGCACCTTCTCCAGCGACACCATGCTGGTGTTGCAGCGGCCGGCAAAGCTGCCGTCCTCGTCGTACACATAGGCGATGCCGCCGGACATGCCGGCCGCGAAGTTGCGGCCGGTCTTGCCCAGCACGGCCACGGTGCCGCCGGTCATGTATTCACAACCGTGGTCGCCCGTGCCTTCCACCACCGCGGTGGCACCCGAGAGGCGCACGGCGAAACGTTCGCCGCCCACGCCGCGGAAGAAGGCCTCGCCGCTGGTGGCACCGTAGAGCACGGTGTTGCCGACGATGATGTTCTTGGTCGCGTCGCCGCGGAACTCGATGCTGGGGCGCACCACCACGCGGCCGCCGGAGAGGCCCTTGCCGGTGTAGTCGTTGGCCTCGCCGATCAGGTAGAGCGTGATGCCCTGGGCCAGGAAGGCCGCGAAGCTCTGGCCGCCCGTGCCTTCCATCTGGATGAAGATGGTCTGGTCGGGCAGGCCTTCCGGACGATGGCGGATCAGCTCGCCCGAGAGCATGGCGCCCACCGAGCGGTTGACGTTGCGCGCGTCCTCCATGAACTGCACCTTCTCGCCACGTTCGATGGCGGGACGGCACTTCTCGATCAGCTTCACGTCCAGGGCACGGGCCAGGCCGTGGTCCTGCTCTTCCACATGCAGGCGCGGCACGCTGGCCGGCACGGCGGGCTGGTGGAAGACCTTGCCGAAGTCCAGGCCCTTGGCCTTCCAGTGGCTGATGGCCTTCTTGGTGTCGAGCAGGTCGGCCCGGCCGATCAGCTCGTCGAACTTGCGCAGGCCCAGCTGGGCCAT
>JBJOKP010000071.1:0-8330 GCA_046046045.1 Pseudomonadota bacterium
GCGCCAGAGATCGTTGATGCGGTCGCCGGCCGATTCGGCCAGGGTGGTGATGCGTCGGGCCAGGGCCTCGCGGCCGGCTATGCGCGCAAGCGTCGTAGCGGCATGACGGCCCTGGCCATCCAGCCAGGCGCGGGTCTCGGGCCGCGCCGGGTCTTCGAGGTAGCGGTAGTCATCGACCAGGGTGCGGCCGTGAAAGGTTTCGGTGCGGGGCTGGCGGACGGCCGTGGACGCGGCTGGCAGGCCAGCGGCCTGCGCAGCGGCGTCGATGCCCTGGGCTGAAGCGGCCGCGGTGACTACCAGCATGACCAGGGTGAGGGCGACCCGGACGGCGCGGCAGCCACAGGGTAAGGGCAGTGTAGGCATGGCAGGACAGGCGACCCGATGTGTGCAGGATTGGGCGGTTTTAACAGTCTTCCTTCGCCCTTGTCAGGCGGGCACCCAGCGTCCAATGCACACGCGGTGAGTGCGACCCGCTGGGTCGTGCCCCCAGGAATACTTCAGCGAGGCCATGATGAACTGGTTGATGGATAGACGGATCGGCACCCGGCTCACGCTGGGCTTCGGCCTGGTGATCGCCCTGGCCCTGGGCCTGGCGATTTATGGCTACCGGCAGCTGAGCGATGCGGCCCGGGCGGCTCATCACCTGGCCACCGAACATCTGGTGAGCGTGGAAAAGGCCAGCGCCATCAAGGACAACATCAACGTCATTGCCCGCGGGGTGCGCAACATCGCCCTGGCCACGGATGACAAGGCACGCCAGGACGAACTGGACCGCCTGCGCAAGAGCCAGGCCGCCAACCACGAGCTGGCCGCAAGCCTGGCCAAGACCGTGGATCCCGGCGCCGAGACCGACCGCATCCAGTCCTACCTCAGCCTGGTCAAGACCTACGACGCCGTGCTCGACGAAGCCATCCAGGCCGGCATGAAGGGCGACAGCGGACGGGCCGGCCACCTGCTGATCGACAAGGTCAGGCCGACCCAGAACGCCCTCTTCAAGGTGGCGCAGGAGATGGTGGACTATGACGAAAAGGAGATCCGCGCCTCGACCCAGGAAATCCAGGCCGATGCCTCCGAGGCTGGCGCCTGGATGCTGGGCCTGAGCCTGACCCTGCTGCTGGTGGCCGGCGGCTTCGCCTGGTGGCTGACCCGCTCGGTCGTCGGGCCGCTGCGCGAGGCCATCGCCATCGCCCACACCGTGGCGGCCGGCGACCTCAGCCACCACATCGACGTGCACGGCAAGGACGAGACCGGCGACCTGCTGCGCGCCCTGGCCAGCATGAACGACGCCCTGGCCAGCCTGGTCGCCCAGGTGCGCGACAGCAGCGACAGCATCGCCACGGGCACCGGCCAGATCGCCACCGGCAATGCCGATCTCAGCCATCGCACCGAGGAACAGGCCAGCAGCCTGCAGCAGACCGCCGCCTCGATGGAGCAGCTCACCAGCACGGTGCAGACCAGCGCCGACACTGCCCGCACGGCCCACCAGCTGGCCAATGCCGGCATCGATTCGGCCAAGCGCGGCGGCCAGACCGTGGGCGAGGTGGTGCAGACCATGCAGGCCATCGCCGATTCCTCGCGCAAGGTGGCCGACATCACCGGGGTGATCGACGGCATCGCCTTCCAGACCAACATCCTGGCCCTGAACGCCGCAGTGGAAGCCGCCCGCGCCGGGGAACAGGGCCGTGGCTTTGCCGTGGTGGCCGGCGAGGTGCGCAACCTGGCCCAGCGTTCTGCCCAGGCCGCCCGCGAGATCAAGACCCTGATCGCCGGCAGCGTGGAGAAGGTGGAGACCGGCACCCACCAGGTGGAGGTCGCCCATGCGGCCATGGACGACATCGTCCGCCAGGTGGAGCGGGTGGGCCAGATGATTGGCGAACTCTCGGCCGCCTCGGGTGAACAGAGCTCGGGCATCGGCCAGATCGGCCAGGCCGTGGCCATGCTGGACCAGGTGACCCAGCAGAACGCCGCCCTGGTGGAGGAAAGCGCCGCCGCCGCCGAAAGCCTGCGCCAGCAGACCGACCGCATGAGCCAGGCGGTGCGCAGCTTCAGGCTGCGCGGGGACGTGATGGCCTGATGAGGCCGATCACCGGCCATGCGGTCGCATGGCTGCATGGATCACGGGCCAGCACCGCAGGCGATCGCAACAAGAAGGCCCGCCATCCTCACGGATGGCGGGCCTTGTGCTTGATCAGCGGCGGGTGGTCGATCAGTCGTCGGGGCGGGCGCAGGCGGCGGCTCACAAGGAAACGCCGGGCCACCCCAAGTTTCCTTGACCCCCACGGGGGGCGGGCGGGGCGCAGCCCGGCCCTGGGGGCGCTCAGAAGCCGATGCTGAGCAGGCTGTACCCCAGCACCAGCGTCAGCACGAAGGCCGAGCCGTAGCAGCTCAGCTTGGCGGCGGGGCCGGGGTGGATGCCGATGTCATGCAGGCTGTGGAAGATGCGGTGGGCCGCATGCCAGGCGAACAGGGCAATGACGGCGAAGAGCGCGCCCTTGCCGATGAGGCTGGTGGCCAGGGCATGGACCCGGGCATGACTCAGCAGGTCGGGGCTCAGGCTGATGCCCAGGGGCACGGCCAGGCCGGTGATCCAGACCAGCATGGGGCCCAGCAGGGCGGACAACATGCCGCCGGCGCCGAACATCAGCCAGAAGATGGGGGCGCGTGAACGCGGACGGACGGGTGCGGTGCTCATGACGGCCTCAAGCTCCTTGCCACCAGCGGGCGATGACATAGACCCCCACGGCGACGATGACCGCCGCCGCCCAGCCGCTGCGCTGGATGGTGGACGGCGCCACCGGCTTGCCGCCCGAATAGAGGTAGGGCATGGTCTTGGGCATGATCTCGAACCAGCTGCGGGCGTGTTCGATCATGCTGACCAGCAGCAGGGCATGCAGGGCCAGCGAAAGCGGCGACTTCAGCGCCGCCAGCCAGCCGTTCCAGGCGGCCTCACCCTGCGACAGGCGCAGCACTCCCACGGCCAGGATGAGGGCGTAGAGCCCCACGCCCACGGCCGTGACCTCGCGCAGCATGTAGACCTTGAAGAAGGCATTGCGCTGCCACCACTTGCCCATGGGGCGGCGGTAGCCACCGCGCTTCGCGCTGGTGCGGGGCGGGTTCTTCGAGGGGCCGACCAAGGGCGCGTTGCGCCCGGCCGCCTTGGTGGAAGGGGTGTGCAGGCCGCTCATCACTGCCCCCCCTTGGCGCTGGACGAGGAGGACAACATGCTGGCGAAGAAGTCCTTGGCGCTGTTGACCTTGTTCTGGTTCACCGCGTTGGCCGGGTCCACATGTTTGGGGCAGACCTCGGAGCAGTAGGCCACCGCGGTGCAGCTCCACACGCCCTCCTCGGCCGCCATCACCGCCGCCCGTTCGGCCTGGCCGCCATCACGGCTGTCGGCGTTGTAGCGGTGCAGCAGGGCCAGCACGCCCGGGCCGGCGAAGTCGGGGTTGAGGCCGAACTGCGGGCAGGCGGCGTAGCAGAGCATGCAGTTGATGCAGGAGCTGAACTGCTCGATCTTCTGCAGCTGCGCGGGCGTCTGCAGGTATTCACCCTGGGCAAGCTCGCGCTTCTCCTTGGGGATGATGTAGGGCTTGATGCTCTCGAGCTTCTCGATGAAGCCCTCCACGTTCACCACCAGGTCGCGCTCGATGGGGAAGTGGTTGAGCGCCTCGACCTTGACCGGGCCGGGCAGCAGGTCGCGCAGAAAGGTCTGGCAGGAGAGCTTGGGCTCGCCGTTGACCATCATCCCGCAGCTGCCGCAGATGGCCATGCGGCAGGACCAGCGGAAGCTCAGCGAGCCATCGAGCTCGTCCTTGATGTATTGCAGGCCCTGCAGCACCGACATGTCGGCGGTGTAGGGCACCGAGTAGCTCTGCCAGACCGGCTCGGCCTGTTCCTCGGGCTGGTAGCGCAGCACCTGGATCTCGATGCTGCGCTGGTCGCTGGCAGCCGATGCAGCGCCTTGGGGGCTGCGATGTTCAGCCATGTGCGTTCTCCTTCTTTTCCTTGGCCTTGCGTTCGGCTTCCGCCTGTTCGCCGGCGGCGCCATAGGCGCGTGTGCCCGGCTGGGAGCGGGTGATCTTGACCAGGCCGTAGTCGATGCGCGGTGCCTGGCCGGGCTGGTAGTAGGCCAGGCTGTGCTTGAGGAAGTTGAGGTCGTCGCGCGCCTCGTAGCCATCCAGGCGCTGGTGCGAACCGCGCGATTCGCGCCGCAGCAGGGCCGAATGGGCCATGGCCTCGGCCACGTCGAGCAGGAAGCCCAGCTCGATGGTCATCAGCCACTCGGTGTTCCAGGCCTTGCTGCCGTCGTCCAGGCGGATCTCGCCGAAGCGCTGCTTGAGCTCGGCCAGCTTGGTGCAGGTGGCCTGCAGGGTGTCGGCACTGCGGTAGATGCCGCAGCCCTCTTCCATGCTGCGGGCCATCTCCTTGCGGATAGTGGCCAGGCGCTCGCCGGTGGCCACCGCCGTCTTGCCACGCGTCTTCACCAGGGCCAGGGCGGCGGCCTGGGAGGCTGACGCCTGGTCGCGCAGGGCCTTCTGCTCTGCCGGGCTGGCCGGGCCGGCGCGGCGGGCAAAGGCCAGGGCCTCGTCGCCCGCCACCTTGCCGAAGACGATGAGTTCGGTCAGCGAGTTGGAGCCCAGGCGGTTGGCGCCATGGATGCCCACGCTGGAGCATTCCCCCACCGAATAGAGGCCGGGCAGGGGCGCGGCCGTCTTGCCATCGGCGGTGATGCCGCCCATGGTGTAGTGCACCGCCGGCAGCACCGGGATGGGTGCCCGGGCCGGATCGACGCCCAGGTATTCCACCGCCAGTTCGTAGATCTGCGGCAGGCGCTCCTTGAGCTTGGCCTCGCCCAGGTGGCGCAGGTCGAGGTGGACCACCTCGCCATGGGGCGAGCTGATGGTGCGACCCTTCTGCTTCTCGTGCCAGTAAGCCTGGCTGAGGCGGTCGCGCGGGCCCAGTTCCATGGCCTTGTTGCGCGGCTCGGGCGTGGCCGGGCCCAGGCCGTAGTCCTGCAGGTAGCGGTAGCCGTCCTTGTTGAGCAGGAAGCCCCCTTCGCCGCGGCAGGCCTCGGTGAAGAGCAGGCCGGTGCCGGGCATGCAGGTGGGGTGGTACTGCACGAACTCCATGTCGCGCAGCGGCACGCCGTGGCGGTAGGCCAGGGCCATGCCGTCGCCGGTGACGATGCCGCCGTTGGTGTTCTCGCGGAACACCCGGCCGGCGCCACCGGTGGCGATGATGACCGCGCCGGCCTCGATGCACTTGAAGTCGCCGCTGCCGATCTCGACCGCCAGCACGCCCTGGGCGCGGCCGCCGGCCACCAGCAGGTCGACGCAGAAGTGTTCGTCGAAGCGCTCGATCGTGGGGTACTTGATCGAGGTCTGGAACAGCGTGTGCAGCATGTGGAAGCCGGTCTTGTCGGCGGCGAACCAGGTGCGCTCGATCTTCATGCCGCCGAAGGCACGCACGTTCACATGGCCGTCGGCCTTGCGGCTCCAGGGGCAGCCCCAGTGCTCCATCTGCACCATCTCTTCATGGGCACGGCCCACGAAGAAGTCGACCACGTCCTGCTCGCACAGCCAGTCGCCGCCGCCCACGGTGTCGTGGAAGTGGGCGTCCAGGCTGTCATGCGACTGGGTCACGGCGGCGGCCCCGCCCTCGGCCGCCACGGTGTGGCTGCGCATGGGGTAGACCTTGCTGACCAGCGCGATGCTGGCCTTGGGATCGGCCTCGGCCACCGCGATGGCGGCCCGCAGGCCTGCCCCGCCGGCGCCGACGATGACCACGTCGTACCTGAAATGTTCCATCAGTGCGGCCCTCCAGGCTGGCTGCGCTGGTGGACCGGGCCGCCGTGGCAGCCCCCCTCATCGTGCAATGGCGTCATGCTTGTCCGTCCAGGTGGTCGGGCTGCGGCCCGGGGTCGGCACCGGGGACGGGCTGTCCGGCAAGGGACAACCCTGACGGAGTTGCGACTGCCCCATGCAGCGTTCACCCTCCGTGCAGCAGTTGGCAGTGTGGCCACGCTCGGCGGTGGCGTCTTGACACGTGTCAATCGACGCTGCGCCCGACAGCGCCGTTCGGTCGCCCGGGCCAGCCGGTGGCGGCAGGTCGTCGTCAGCGGCGGGTTGCGGCGGAGCCGGACTCAGCAAGGTCCAGGTCGCGGGCCAGGCGGAAGCCGGCGCTGTTGTCGCGGTGACCGGGCTCGCCGGAGTCCCGGTTGGCTGACCGCGCGCCGGCGGGCCGGTTGGCCCAGCTGCCGCCACGCAGCATGCGGGCATGGCAGTCGGCGCTCTCCACCGCCGTGGCATCGCCAGGCGTGGTCAGGTAGGCAGACCTGCAGTCCTGCACCCATTCCCAGGCATTGCCCACCATGTCGTACAGGCCCCAGGGGTTGGGCAGATAGCTGCCGACTGGGGCGACGAATTCATGGCCGTCACTGCAGGCCGCCCCGGCGATGTAGGGCAAGCGGCGATGAGCGGTCTGGTCGACCACATTGCCGTAGCGGCACAGGACGGCCTCGTCATCCCCAAAGCTGTAGGGCGTGGTGGTGCCGGCGCGGGCGGCATATTCCCATTCGGCTTCGGTCAGCAGGCGATAGTGCTGGCCGGTACGACGTGACAGCCAGGTGGCATAGGCCTGGGCGTCATGCCAGCTCACGCAGACCACCGGCTGACGTTCGTCGAGGGTGACACCCGCAAAGGGTTGACGCCAGCTGCCCTGGGGCTCGTCGACGAAGCGGCTGCCATCCCAGATGATGCAGCCCCCGGTGGCCTGGTAGCCGACGTCGGTCACGAAGGCGCGGAAGGCGCCGACCGTGACCTCGGTCTCCATCACGGCCAGGCGCCGGGCGATGACCACCGTGTGGGACGGCGCCTCGTCGATGTCACCCCGTTCGTCGGCCAGATCCCCCATCTGGAACCTGCCCTGGGGCAGCACCCGCAGCCAGGGGCAGAGGGGGTCGCTGCAGTCACGCACCCGCTCGAAGTTGTCTGGCCGGACAATGGGGATGCGTCGCGCAAACCGGCTCTGGGCATCGCCCGGAGCGATGACGTCCATCGCCGCACTCAGGCGCAGCTCACCCACGATCGCATAGACACCCAAGGCGACGAACAGCACCAACGCCAGTGCCAGGCCGACCAACCAGCGTGATCGACGCCACCACAGGGATGGGCGCAGGCGGCTGGGCAAGGGGAGGGACATGGGCGGGCGGCGGGCAGGCGAACCATGATCGCATGCACGATCGAGGGACTGGGCCCCGAGGTCTGCCAGATGCGACCTCCTTCACGACCACCCCCTGCCCCTCTACGGCAACGACAGCAGGCCCGCTTCAGCAGACCTTTGGGCCTCACCAGCCGCCGAAGCGCGGCCAGCGCGGCCCGGGCCGGCCGGCTTCGTCCAGTACCTGGTAGACCTCGTGCTGGGCGGCGGTGGCGCAGGCATGGTTGGGCAGGATGCGCAGCTGGCTGCCGATCGGCAGCTCGAGCGCATGCGCCGGATCGCCGCTTCGGTGGGCCACGATGCCATGCTCCTGGTTGGCGCCAATGACCAGATAGTCCGGCAGCAGCCGGCCCTTCTCATCACACACCAGGCCCAGGCCGGTGTTCGCGAATTCGCCGGACAGGCCCGGGTCTCGCGACAGCGCCATCCAGCCGGCATCCACCAGGACCCAGCCCTTGTCCTCGCGCCGGCCGACGATGCTGGTCAGCACGCTGAGGGCAATCTCCTCGGGCTGGCAGACGCCCAGCGCCGCCATCATCAGGTCCATGAAGACATAGACGCCGGCACGCACCTCGGTCACCCCCGGCAGGGCGCGGGCGAACAGGGCCGTCGGCGTCGAGCCCACGCTCACCACCGGCACAGCATGGCCGGCAGCGCGCAGGCGTTCGGCCGCCGCGACGGCCCCCGCCCGCTCCTGCTCGGCCATCGCTTCCAGGGCCGCCCCCCCATGGCAGTGGTAGGAGCCGCCGCAATGGGTCAGGACACCGTCCAGGCACAGCCCGGGCGTCGCGGCCGGGTCGGCCAGCACCTCGGCCACGGCCAGCAGGGCCGGGTCCTGCGCAGCCAGCCCGGCACGCTGGCCATCGGTGTCGATCTCGATCAGCACCCGCAAGGGCCGGGGCGCAGGCCTGGCCCCCACGGTCTGGACCAGGGCCTGGGCGGCTGCAACGCTGTCGACGATGACGGTCAGATCCACGCCCTGCTCGATGAGCCGCCGCGCGTGTCCGGCCTTGTTGGGCGTGAAGCCCACGGCATACGTGATGTCGCGCCAGCCGGCCGCGGCAAAGCGATCTGCCTCACGCAGGGTCGAGACCGTGATGGGCCCGCGCACG
>JBJOKP010000072.1:0-8300 GCA_046046045.1 Pseudomonadota bacterium
GCCTCGGGCACCACCTTGAGCAGGCCGGCCACCTCCACCACGGTGAAGCTCAGGCCGCGCAGCGCCGCCAGGTAGTTGAGATAGGCCTCGCGCGGCGACAGCGGCTGCTCGCTGTAGAGCGTCATCGAACCCTTCACGCGCGGATCGACGACGATGTTCTTGTCGAGGATGGCCGCCATGGCGCGGGTCACGGCCTCGATCTCGGCGTTGACGAAGTTGAGCGTCACCGGCTGGATGCGGCTTCCCTTGGGTGGGGCCTTGGCCGGGCTGTGTGGCTGGGTCGGGGCGGGCGCCGCGGCCTGGGCCAGCAGGGTGCCATCGGCCGCCAGCACCACGGGGCTGGCCGGCAGGGCCAGGGCCAGGGCGAGGCTGGCGGCCAGGGCTCGCCGAGCGGGCAGGGCGCGGCGAGCCGGGGGCAGGCGCAGGCTCGCGCGGGTCAGGTCAGACGACAGGTCGTGCGCGCACAGGGGGGGCACAGCAGGGTGAGCCGGCTTCATGGTCATCCGATCGTGATGGTGGAACGCGCGCCGTCGCGCCGGCCGATGATGTTGAGCAGATTGGACAGGGCGGCCTCGTCGTCCGCCTCGGCGCGGGCCTCGCCGCGCAGGCGCAGGCCGGTGGCGCCCCAGCTGCCGCTGCCGCTGAGCTGCAGCGGGCCTTCGGTGGTCAGCAGCTCGACCCGGGCCGTGCCAGCCTGGGCGGCCTCGGCCGAGATGCGCAGGCGGTAGCTGCCCAGGCGCGGCAGGGTGGACAGGCGCGAGGACATGCCCTGCCAGTCCAGATCCGCCTGGCCTTCCAGGGCGAAGCGCCCGGCCACCCAGCTGAAGGCCAGGCCGCGGGTCTGCACCCGCAGGTCGCCGCCCGGGTCCAGGGTGTTCCAGGGCGTTCCCAGGCCGGTCAGCAGGGCCGCCGGCCAGCTGCCCAGCCAGTCGCCCTGCTGCACCACCTCGGCGCGCACCCGGCCCAGGCCGGGCAGCAGGCGCAGGCGCGGCTGGCCGTTGAGGCAGCAGGCATGGCTGAGGCTGAGTTCGAAGGCCAGGCCCGAGGCGCCCAGGCGCGGTGCCAGCGTCCAGCCCAGGCGGCCGGGCAGGGTGCGCGCTTCACGCGTGCCGGGCCCGCCGGTCAGCACCAGCACGGCGCTGCCCTGCCACAGGCTGCCGTTGGCATCGGCCAGCAGCAGGCGCTCGCCGCTGGCGCTGGCAAGGCCCTCGGCCAGCCAGCGCGCCGGGGCAAACAGGACCAGGGCCAGCAGGGCGCCGACCAGGGCGCCGAGCCAGACGGCCCGGCTGGCCAGGCTGCCACCGCCGACCGTGCGCCGTTCCTGGCGGCCGGCGCCGCCCAGCCGGGTGGCAGCAAAGCCGCTGCGTTTGCGCGGCCGCAGGGCCTGGCGCAGGGCGTTGGAGAGGCGCGGGGCAGCCATGTCCTGGGCGACCTCAGGGGGCGCTGCGCGGCAGCACGAGCACCACGCTGCCGGTGAAGCCAGGGGTGGCGCTGCCCGTGGCCGTCGGGGCGCCGAGGGCAAGGCCAGCCGGCGCCCGCGCTGCGGTCATCGCGGTCGGGGCGGCGGTCACAGGGGCCAGACCGGCCGGGGTCGGCGGGCTGATGCTGCGGCGCAGCTGGGCCTCGACCACGCGGGCGCGGGCGGCGCTGCGCACCTCGCCCAGCCAGGCCACCAGGGTGGCGGGCGCCACCTCGTTGAGCTGCACCACCATGCGCTCGCCCTGGGCGCTCAGGCGGGCGGACGTGCCCAGGCGTTCGGTGGCGGCGCGCAGGGCGGCCTCGGCCTGGGCCGGTGGCAGGGGCGGCTGGCTGCGCAGCTCGCGGGCTTCGCTGGCCAGGGCCAGCATCTGCTGCCACTGGCGGTCCAGCTCGGCCTGGCGCGGCGGCAGGGTGGCCAGGCTGTCCAGGGCCGGCTGCACCGCCACCATCCACACCAGCAGCAGCGCCACCGCGGCGCCGGCCAGCTGCACGCCCAGGCGCTCGCGCGGCGCCAGGCGCTGCCAGGTCGGGCCCAGGCGTTCCACCAGCGCGGCCTGCAGCGGGCCGAACCAGCGGCCGCCGGCCGGGCGGTAAGAGGGAGAACTGCGGCGTGAGGGAGCCATGGGGCGCGGAAGGGGCGTGACGGGCGGAACGGAGGACGGGGCTGGCGGTCGGGGACGGGTGGTCTGGCGGGGCGTGCTGGTGGATCGGGGAAACGCCGCGCTCAGGGCCGGCCGGCCGGGCTGCCACCGCCCTTGGCGATGGCCAGGCTGCCTTCGCCGGGCTCGATCTGCCAGCCGGCCGGCCGCAGGCGGCTGGCAACGGCCTCGGCGGCCGGGCCGCGCAGGTCGGACGTGCCCAGGGTCAGGCGGCCGTTCTCGAAGCTCAGGGTCTGGATGGGCGTGTTGGCCGGCCAGACGCTGGCCACCGCCGCCATCAGGGTCTCGAGGTCGGCATCGCCGGCCTTGCCGGCGGCTGCTCGCAGGCCTTCGTTCTCGCGCGCCATCTGCAGCGGCGCGTCCAGCACCGCCCGCACCTGGGGATGGGTGGCGCGCAGGATCTGGGTCATGGCGGCACGCCGTTCGGTCAAGGCCTGACGCTGCTGCCAGGCCCAGGCGTTGAGGCCGATGAGCTGCAGCAGCACCAGCCCGGCCAGGCCCAGGCGCACCGGGCGCCAGGCCGGCGAGCGCAGGCCCTGCCAGGCGGCGCGCAGCAGGGTGCCGCCGCGGCGCGGCGCGGCCAGGCTGAACTGGCGCAGGTTCCAGCCGCCGGCGGCGGCTTCCAGCATGCGTTCGGCGCGGCTCAGCAGCTCGACCCGCAGGTCGCCGCCGGCGCGCGGGCCGGTGAGCCAGTCCTCGGCAGCCGCTGCCGCCGCCGCAGTGGCGCTGAGGCGGCAGTCGTGTGGAAGGGGGTCGGGCAGCAGGCGGCGCGCCAGGCTGCCGGTGGCCGGCCAGCTGGCCACGCCGGCCAGGCTGGCCACGCTGATGACCAGCTCGTCCTCGCTGGAGCCGCCGCCAGTGGGCAGGTCGGCGTCGGAGAGTTCAGCCCCGGTCTGCACATGGATGTGTCGGACCTGGCTGGCCAGCGCGCCTGGCGCGGCCACACCGAAGCCGGTGGCCGCGGGCGTGGCCGTGCCGGGGCCGGCCGGCTCATCCACGTCAGGCTCCTGCCGGCCATCGAGGGCTGGCGGGGCCATCAGCGGCACGACGCGGTCGACTGCCAGGCCGGCGGCCTGCAGGGCGGCGAGCTGCGCGGCCAGCCAGGCGCGGTCCGTCACCGCCAGCCAGGCCTTCTGGCCGGCGCGGGCGCCCGGGGCCAGGGCGAGGTGGCAGGCCTCGGCCTCGTCCAGCAACTGGTCCTCGACCAGGCCCTGCAGGGCGGCGGTGAGGCGGGCGGCGGGCGCCCGCGGCACGCGGATGCTCAGCCAGGCCAGC
Source organism: Pseudomonadota bacterium (assembly GCA_046046045.1). Classification (GTDB taxonomy): domain Bacteria; phylum Pseudomonadota; class Gammaproteobacteria; order Burkholderiales; family Burkholderiaceae_C; genus Sphaerotilus. The sequence continues at coordinate 3,414 of JBJOKP010000072.1, forward strand.
GCCTCCTCGGGCAGCGCGGCGATGACGGGTTGGCTGCGCCGGGCGAGCAGGGCCGGGGCGGTGCGGCCGCTTTCAGCCACGCTCTGGCCGTCGGCACTTTCAACGAAATGGAGCTCGGCCAGGCTGGCCGCTGCCAGGCTGGCCAGGTCGGCCCCTTCCAGCCCGGGCTGTGTCGGGTGCTGACGCGGGCGGGCGGGCAGCAGGAGCAGCAGCATCAGGGGAGCCTGGACGGTGTAGGAGTGGGCGAAGGGCGGGCGGGGTGCCGGGGCCGCGGCATGGGGCGGCCACCTGGCTCCGGGGTGCCGAAATGCGAATCCGCGCCCTGAACGGGGCGCTCGACGTCGGCGGCGCGATTGTAGGTGGGGGTTGACCCCGGGCCACGACCGTCGCGCCGGTACGAATTTCGTGAAATCAAGGACTTGGCCGTTAATGTTCAGACTAAGTTTGAGGTGACGGATCAGTCCGTCACATCCAGGCCGGCGACATCGGGCGGCACCCGCCAGGACTGCAGGGTGCGCACCTCGAGGTTGGCACTGCGTTCCACCAGCGAGCGCTGGGTGACCACCAGGTCTTCGCTGCGTATGCGGCCGGTGACCTCGAAGAAGTTGCTCAAGGTCGCCACCCGGGCCGAATCCAGGGTGATGCCGCCCGGCAACAGGGGGCGGGCGCTTTCCGGCCGGTTGAAGGCACCGCGCTGGCGCTGCTGCACCAAGCGTTCGGCGCTGGCCAGGTCCACGCCTGGCAGGACGGCGGCGATCACCACCCGCGAGGCGGTGTTGAGGTTGATGGGCGTGGCCCGCGGCAGCAGCACCAGATGCGGCTGCAGGGCCTGGACGGCGGCCGGTGACAGGCCCAGCCAGGCCAGGTCCTCGATGCGTTCGGGCAGCAGCGGGGGCTGGCGCTGGGCGCTGTCGGCCGCGGCCAGATCGGCGCTGGTGCCGGGCTGGGCCAGGCGCAGGGCCTCGGCCAGCTGGTCGGCGACCTCGGGCGGCTGGCCGACCAGGTCGCACAGGCGCTTGAGGGTGGCCAGTTCGGCCGCCACCACCTTGCCGGCCACCACCACGTTGCGCAGGTTGTAGCGGGCCTGGGCATCGCGGATCTGGCCGGAGAGAAAGGCATCAGGCGCATCCTCGCTGACATGGTCGCGGTCGGCGGCCAGGAAGGTGGTGAGGCGCGCCTCCTTCAGCGGCGTGGCCCAGGGAGAGAGCAGGGAGGTGGACTTGCCGTCCCGGGCGTCCTCGCGCAGCAGCAGACGGGCCCAGTCCAGCGCGCCCACCAGGATCCATTCGGCCTGGCTGCGCGCGCGCTCGGCGATTTCCACCTGTACCGCGCGCCATTGCTGCCACATCATGCCGGCGGCCAGGGTGGCGATCAGGCTCACGATCATCATGGCCATGAGCAGGGCGGCGCCGCGCTGGCGCGGTGCTTGCGGCGGACGGCGGCGGATCGGGGAAGGGCCTGGTGTCTTCATGGATGGACCAGCGCGACGTCGCGCACCAGGCTGCCGGCCAGGCCGTTGCCTTCGCTGAACTGCAAGGCCAGGCGCACGCCGTCGGGCAGGGCGGCGCGGCTGCCGGCCTTGACCACCGGCACACCGCCATCCCCTGGGTCGACCTTCTGGTCGCCGGTGGACTGGGCATTGCTCCAGCTGTTGCTCTGGCGCGAGAAGAGATAGAGCTGCCAGCCTGACACGCCGTCCTGCAGGGTGAGCTGGCCGGCCTCGCCGGGCAGCATCTGCTGGCTGAGGATCCAGGCGTCCTGCAGGGCTTCGCTGCTGATCAGCACCGGACTGGTCCAGCGTCGCAGCAGGCCTTCGCGCACGCTCCAGACCACCAGCTGCACGCCGTCCTGGCGGCGCCGGGTCAGGCGCAGCGCGGCGCCGTCGAAGCTGAAGGCCGGCACGCTGGCAGTGTCGACCAGCTCATGCAGATCGGCCTCCCATTGCGTCACCAGGGACTGCAGGTGCAGCAGGCGCTCGACCCGTTCGTCGGCCGCGGCGCGGCTGCGTACCACCATGTCCACGCCTTGCCAGGCCATGGTGGCGAGCACCGCCATGACGAAGAGGGCCACCATCACCTCGACCAGGGTGAAGCCGGCCGCGCGGCGGCGCGGCACGGGCGTTGTAGGGCAGGGGCGGGCGCGCGGCATGGGACGGATTCAGAACCGCGAGACGATGGTGGAGAGGCGCAGCAGGGGCTGGCCGGCTTCGTCGAGGACCTGGGCATCGACGCGGCGGAAGTTGGGGTTGGGCGTGGTGCGCACGACCAGCCTGCCGCCGTAGCTGCGGCCCAGCTGCTCGCACTGGAAGTCCAGGTCGCCGGTGGCCGGGAACTGGCGGGTCAGGCGCAGGTTGGTGAGCTGGTTCTCGGCGCACCACTGGGCCGCCAGGGTGTCGTTCAGGCGCTCGGCATTGCGGCCCAGGGCCGAGGCGGCCTTGATGCCGGTGGCCAGGGCGGTGGCGACGATGGCCAGGGCCACCAGCACCTCGACCAGGGTGAGGCCGCGGGACGTGTTCATGGCCGGTTGCCGCCCGGGCTGGCCGACAGCTCCTGCGGATCGGCCAGGCGGAAGGGGGCGATGCCGTCGGTGATCAGCGTGAGGCGGCGTTCGCCCAGGCGCAGGGTAAGGCGCTGGGCGCCGATCACCGGCTCGGGGCCCAGCAGGATGCCATCCTGGCCCGGCGGCAGTTCCACGCCGGGGGGCTCGCCCGCCTCCAGCCAGCGCTCGGGCAGGGTGCTGGAGGCCGGCAGGCCGGTGAAGCTGAAGTCGCCCGGCTCGCGCAGGTCGCCGGGCAGGCGGCGGGCCGGCACCTGCCAGAGCACCACCACGCCCAGCGAGCGGGCCTGGGCCCGCGCCACCTCGAAGAGGGCGGCCAGGCGCTCGGACTCGCGCTCCAGCCGGCTGGTGGCCGGGTCGCGCAGGGCCAGGGTGGCCACGCCGCTGGCCAGGGCGATGATGGCGATCACCACCAGCAGCTCCAGCAGGGTGAAGCCCGCCGCGGCCCGCGGTCGATCGGCGGGCTGGCGGCGCAACAGGCTCAAGGTCAAGGCGGGATGGCTCAGGCCAGGGCCGCCGGCTTATTGCCAGGAGCCGATGTCGGCGTCCTTGCCTTCACCGCCGGGCTGGCCGTCGGCGCCCAGGCTGAAGACGTCGATCTCGCCCTTCACGCCCGGGTTGGCGTATTGGTAGGGACGGCTCCAGGGGTCGTTGGGCAGCTTGTCCAGATAGGACTTCCAGTTGGGCGGGATGGGACCGGAAGACGGCTTGACCACCAGGGACTGCAGGCCCTGCTCGGCGGTGGGGAAGCGCTGGTTGTCCAGCTTGTAGAGCTTGAGCGCCTGCATGAGGTTGTTGACATCGGTGCGGGCAGCGGTGACGCGGGCGTCGTCGGCCCGGCTGAGCACATTGGGCACGACCAGGGCCGCCAGCACGCCGATGATGACCAGCACGACCATCAGCTCGATGAGGGTGAAGCCGCGGTGGCTGCGGCGCAGCGGCGAGGAGAGGGTGTCGTGGGAGCGAGAGCGCATGCCTTGAATCCTGCAAGAGTTCCGGGGTGGGCCGGCTGGCCGGGCTAGGGTTTGATGGGTCGATGGCCGGCGGGCCTGGCTGGCGGCGGCGGACCAGGCTGTGGTCCGCTGCGGGCAGGCGCGATTGTGCGCGGGCGCCGCACCCGTCCAGGCGTCCGGCATGGGATGGATGGCACGCGCCGCGGTGACCGAGTGCGAATGGCGTGCGATCCGGTATCCGATGCCCGGCCGATAATGACCGGACCATGGCGACTGCACCCCTGTCCTCCCTGTTTCGCCCCACCCTCACCGGCCTGGTCTGGGCGGCCCTGGCCGCCAGCGCCGTGGCCTGGGGCCTCAAGCTGGGCGGCAGCGGCCCGGGCGTGCCGGCCCAGGCACGGCTCTTGAGCGGCGAGCAGAGTCTCAAGGGGGATCCGCTGCGTCTCTTTGCCCAGCCGGCGGCGGCCTCGGCCGCGGCCGTGGCCATGCCAGCCCTGCAGGGCCGCCTGCGCCTGGTGGGCATGGTGGCCCCGCTGCCGCCGGTCTCTGGCCGGCCCGCCGCGGCAGCAGGCGCAGGCGTGGCCATGCTGGCGCTGGATGGCAAGCCGGCCCGGGCACTGAAGGTGGGCAGCCCGTTGGCCACCCTGGGCCTGGAAGGGCCGGAATCGGCCTGGGTGCTGCTGGCCATCGAGCCGCGCAGCGTGCGCCTGGGCCCGGTGGATGGCGGCACGGGTTTCGATCTGGATGCGCCGCGCCTGGCGCCGGCCGCCACCGGCAGCCTGCCGCCGGCCATGAATCTGCGCCCCGGGCCGGGTGGCCCGCCGGCCTTGGCCGCGCCTGTCATGCCGGTAGCCCCGCCGCCCGGCCTGCAGCCTGCGCCCGGCTCGGTGCCGGCGCCGGGCACGGCGGACGAGGCCCCGGTCGATGCCCTCAAGGCTGAAGGCAGCGAGCCGGGCACCGGCAAGTTCCAGCGCAAACGCTGAGCAGCGAGGCTGAGTCGTTCAATGCCGCTCAGGCGGCGGCCACGCGCGGGGACAGTTCACCGGCGTCTTCGGTGAGCACGGGCAACTGGCTGGGATCGACCGCCTCGGCCACATCGGCCAGCAGGCCGGCGGCCGCGGTGATCAGCGGCCAGGTGAGCGGCACGCCGGTGCCGTCCAGGCTGTCCATGCCGAGTTCGAGCAGGGCGCTGGTCTGGAAGCTGGCCAGCACCGCGTCCAGGCCAGGGTGGGCACTGCTGCGGCTGAAGACGCAGTAGTCGGGCAGGGCGCCGCCGATGCGGGTGGCCACCAGCAGGGCGGCGCAGGCCGCCATGCCATCGACGATGACGAGGTGGCGCTTGTGCGCCGCGGCCAGCATGGCGCCCACCATCATGGCG
>JBJOKP010000073.1:0-8244 GCA_046046045.1 Pseudomonadota bacterium
GCCCCCGGGGGGGGGGGGGGCCCGCCCCCCCCCCGCCCCCCCCCGGGGGGGGTGGTCGAGCCGCGGCTCGACGTGGAGGCGGCCCAGGCCACGCGGCGTCTGCCCTCGGCCGGCGGTCTTACCCCGGCCCAGGCCCGCATCGACCTGCTGCTGGAACTGCTGCGCCGGCGCTGAGGCCGGCCCAGACGTCCACCTCAGACGGCCGCCTCAAACCACGTTCAGCACCACGTCGATGTTGCCGCGGGTGGCATTGGAGTAGGGGCAGACGATGTGGGCGGCCTGCACGATCTCGGTGGCCTGGGCGGTGTCCATGCCCGGGATGGAGACGTTCAGGGTGACCTGGATGCCAAAGCCGTTGGGGATGGGGCCGATGCCGACCTCGCTGCTGATGGACGTGGTGGCCGGCAAGGCGACCTTCTTCTGGCCGGCCACGAATTTCATCGCGCCGATGAAGCAGGCGGCGTAACCGGCGGCAAAGAGCTGCTCGGGGTTGGTGCCGGCACCATCGTCGCCGCCCAGGCCCTTGGGCACGCTGAGCGAGACAGAGAGGCGGCCATCGGGCGTGGTGGCCTTGCCGTCGCGGCCGCCGGTGGCGGTGGCATGGGCGGTGTAGAGGACTTTGTCGAGGGCCATGGTGTTCGATCCTTGCTGGCTGGGTGGGTTGGAGGTGGAGAAAAGCCGGTGGCTCGCGCTGCCGGCCGGGAGGTAATTGGGGGGCCGAAGACTGGCTCAGTCCGGTTCGAGAGCGGTCAGGGTGGCGGAACCGGCGCCAGGATTTGCGCCGGTCTGGGCCGTCGGAGCAGGACCCGTCGCATTGAAGATCGGGTCTGCGATGGCGCCCGTGCTCGCCAGTCCCTCCGTGGCCACCTCGATCAGCCGCTGGCGCAGGCTGTGCAACTGGGTGACCAGGGGCGCCAGTTCCTCGGCGCGGCAACCGCTTGCCCGAACGATGGAAGGCGGCAGGGCGGCGGCCTGCTGGCGCAGCGTGCGACCGGCTTCGGTGAGGTGGATCTCGACCCGGCGCTCATCCTCACGGCTGCGGCGGCGGTCCAGCCAGCCCGACTGCTGCATGCGCTTGAGCAGCGGCGTCAGCGTCCCGGAATCCAGCGACAGGCGCTGGCCGATCTCCGAGACGCTGGCACCGTCACGTTCCCACAGCACCAGCATCACCAGGTATTGCGGATAGGTCAGGCCCAGGGCCTCCAGCCGCGGCTTGTAGAGCTTGGTCATGGCCAGTGAACTGGCGTAGAGCGCGAAGCAGAGCTGGCGGTCGAGCTGCAGCCAGTCCCCGGCCTCGCTCGCCGGGGTAGGCGCGACGCTGGAGGTGACGGCGGGTGACGCAGGCATGGCAGGCATAGTAAATTGTGAACAATACAATTGTTGGCTAGATGGATATCGGACTGAAGGATGACGAATCCACGCCCGAGGCCCGGCACTACCCGGCAGGAGTGCCGACCGGCAGGAACACCAGCCGGCAGCGGCACGGAGGGTCAGAACAGCCGGGCCTGGCGCGGCACCTCGAAGCCCAGCGGCGGTGCTGGAGGGGCAAAGCCTGTGGGTGCTGGAATCGGCACGCTGGTGAGCAGCCCGGCCGCCTGCGCCTGTTCGGCCAGCCAGGCGCGCCAGGCCTCCGGCCAGGCACGGCGGCTCCAGCCCAGTGCCATGACACCGGCCTGGCGGCTGGCGCTGATCCAGGCCGATAGCGCCTCGGCCCTAGGCCCGACGGGATCCTGCGGCCAGGGCGAGGTGGGGATGATCTCTGCAGAGGGACATGCCCCGGGCGCCCAGGATGAACCGCCCACCGGCGCCCCCTGAAGCCGAGACGACAGGACCAGGCTGCCCGCCACACTGGAACCATCCCCCTCGTCGGCCGGTTCAGCCGGGTCGCCAGCCCCGGGGCCGGCGCCCAGCCTCAGGCCGACCCAGAGGCCGGCCCTAGCGAGACGGCGCAGCCGCTCCAGCGTGGCCCGGCCGGCAGGGCTGGCCTCGGGCGCCAGGCTGAAGTCGTCCTGCCCCAGGCGCCATTGCAGGAAGACCGGCTGCTGCCGGGCCAGATCGGCCAGCAGGTCGAGGTCTCGCAGCAGGCCGGCTGAGCCGGTGCAGATGCCCAGGGGCAGGCGGGCTTCGCCCAGCACCTCCAGCAAGCCGCGGGTCAGGCGCCAGGTGCGTTCGGCGGGCTGGTAGGCGTCGCTGTGGATCGAGCCTAGGCAGAGCGGCCGAGGCCGGTAGGCCGGCCGGCGCAGTTCCAGGCGCAGGCGCTCGGCCGCGTCCAGCTTGGCCACTACCCGCAATCCGCCTGGCGCCGATGGCGCGGCCTCGATGCGATAGGGATGGATGGCGTGGGCAAAGGGCCATTCATCGCCGTCATTCACCCGGATCAGGCTGGTGCAGCGCTCGACGATGACGGGCAGTGCCGGCACCTGGCCGTCCTGGGCCGTCCTGGCTGGGAAAAGATCAGCTGCATCAACACCATGGCCGGCGCGCCGGGCCTGGCGATGAAGGGCAGCAGGATGCCCAGGGAGACGTTCACCCACGCCGCCGTGGCCACCGTCCATGGCCGGCCAGGCCCCTTCGCGGCGACGCCTGGGCCGCGGTTGCCGGCCGGGCGTGGCGCCATCCGGCCCGGCAGCCTGATCCTCGGCCGGCCCGGTCAGGGCGGGTTCACACCAGCCCAGGGCCGCTTGAACGAGCTGAGCTGTCTGAACGACCTGGGCGACCTGCGCGGCCTGGGCCAGCGCGGGCGAGCGGGTGGAAGCAGGGGGGGCAGGGTCCGCTTTCATGGCGACCCAGTGTGCCATGAATATGTATATCCATACAGTAGTCTGCGGACGCCGCCGGCGATCCGCCGGGCCTGCCGGCCGCGGCCTTCAATCAGCGCCCATGGCCTCGAGTTCCTCGACCAGGGCCAGCCAGCGGTTCTCGTCACTGGCCATGTCTTCCTCCAGGGTGCGCAGGCGCTTGCCGGCTTCGGCGCGCTGGGGCGGACTGAGATCGGGGCTGGAGAGAGCCTCGACCAGCTGGGCATGTTCGGCCTGGGCCTTGGCGATGCGTTCCTCCAGCTTGGCCTGTTCGCGCTTGAGCGGCCGGGCCTGGTCGGCCAGCTTCTGGCGCAGGGCGGCCTGGGCCTTGCGTTCGTCGGCCCGGTTGGCCGGGCTGGTGGCGGCCGAAGCAGATGTCCCCGGCTTGGCCGCCGTCGCCTGGCCGCCCTTGGCCGCCGGCGTGGCCGCCGCCGGTTCGCCCTGGGCTTCACGCCGGGCGGCGCGGGCCACCTCGCGGCTCTGCTCGAGCAGCCACTTCTGGTAGTCGTCCAGGTCGCCGTCAAAGGGTTCGACCACGCCCTTGGCGACCAGCCAGAACTCGTCGCAGACCTCGCGCAGCAGGGCGCGGTCATGGCTCACCAGCATGACCGTGCCCTCGTATTCGTTCAGCGCCAGGCTGAGGGCTTCGCGGGTCTGCAGGTCGAGGTGGTTGGTCGGCTCGTCCAACAGCAGCAGGTTGGGGCGCTGCCAGACCAGCATGGCCAGCACTAGGCGGGCCTTCTCGCCGCCCGAGAGGCTGCCGACCGCCTGCATCACCATGTCGCCGGTGAAGCGGAAGCGGCCGAGGAAGTCGCGCAGCTCCTGCTCGCGCGCCTGGGGGCTCACCTCTTTGGCCAGCCGCACCATGTGGGCCAGCGGGCCTTCCTCGGGCCGCAGCACGTCCAGCTCCTGCTGGGCGAAGTAGCCGATCACCAGGCCCTTGCCCTCCTGGATGCGCCCGCCCAGCGTGCGCAGGGTGCGCGCCAGCGTCTTCACCACAGTGGACTTGCCCTGGCCGTTGGCGCCCAGGATGCCGATGCGCTGGCCGGGCAGCACGCTCTTGTTGATGCCCTGGACGATCACCTTGTCGCCTACCTGGCCCGGTGCATCGACCCCGGCGCCGGGCCGCCCCAAGGCGGGGTCGGCCCCCTCGGGGGGCGTGTGGCCGTATCCGGCCACCGGGGGCGCGGGATAACCCACCGCCAGATCGGTCAGCACCAGCATGGGATTGGGCAGGCTGAGCGGCTCGCGGAACTCGAACTCGAAGTCCGCGCTGGTCAGCACCGGCGCCAGCTTCTCCATGCGCGCCAGCGCCTTCACCCGGCTCTGCGCCTGCTTGGCCTTGGTGGCCTTGGCCTTGAAGCGGTCGATGAAGCGCTGCAGCTGGTTGATCTTCTCCTGCTGGCGGCCGAAGGCGGCCTGTTGCTGGGCCATGCGTTCGGCCCGCATGCCCTCGAAGGTGGTGTAGTTGCCGCCATAGCGGGTGACCTTCTGGTCCTCCAGGTGCAGGGTAACCCGGGTGACCGCGTCGAGGAACTCGCGGTCATGGCTGATCACCAGCATCGTGCCTTCGAAGCGCTGCAGCCAGGCTTCGAGCCAGACCAGGGCGTCCAGGTCCAGGTGGTTGGTGGGTTCGTCCAGCAGCAGCAGGTCGCCCGGGGCCATCAGCGCCCGCGCCAGCTGCAGGCGCATGCGCCAGCCGCCGGAGAAGCTGTTGACCGGCGCATCCACGTCGGCTGGCTTGAAGCCCAGGCCCAGCAGCAGGGCCTGGGCGCGCGAGTTGGCATCAAACCCGCCGGCATCCTGGATGAGCTGATGCGCCTCGGCGATGGCATGGCCGTCACCGCTGGTCTCGGCCTTCTGCAGCGCCTGGCGGGCGGCCATGAGGGCACGGTCGCCAGCCAGCACGAAGTCGGTCGCACCCTGGGCGGTCTCGGGCATCTCCTGCGCCACCTCGGCGATCTGCCAGCGCGGCGGGATGTCGATCTCGCCGGCATCGGCATGCAGGCGGCCGGTGAGCAGGGCGAAGAGCGAGGACTTGCCCGCCCCGTTGCGGCCGACCAGGCTGGCTTTTTCGCCCGGATTGAGGGTGAAGGTGGTGGATTGCAGGATGGGCTTGGTGCCGCGCTGCAGGCTGATGGACTTGAAGCTGAGCATGGGAAATCAGTGAGGCGCCGTGGCGGTCGGCTCCGGGCTGGCACCGCGGGCAATGGCCTGCAGGCAGGCCAGGCAAAGGCAGGCGCGGTAGCGCTGGCGCAGGTCGGCCAGCTGGCCCGCGTTCAGTTGCAACGTGGTGCAGGCGCAGGGGGCTGGGCCGTTCATGCCGCAGAGCCACACCTGGCCGCAGCGCTCGCAGCGCGGCTCGGCCAGATCCGGGGGCAGGGCGGTGGAGGTCATGACCCGGAGTGTCGCCGACCGCATCGGCGCTGCCGCCTGGCGGCGGCTGTGGGGTGTCGGGGCGTGGCGTTAGGGTGTGCTGTCAGGGAGTTGCCGGCCGGGCGCGGGCGATCTCGTCGGCCGTGCCGGTCACGGCCTCGCGCCAGCGGGCCTCGGGGCCGGAACCGGCGGTCAGGGCCAGGGCGGCGTCGATGGCCGACTGGGCTTCGGCCCAGCGTCCGCGGCGCAGTTGCAGGGCGGCCAGGTTGTTCCACAACACGGCGCTGCCCAGGCGCGGGGCGTCCCGCTCCAGCTGCTCGGCCGCGGCGGCGGCATCTCCGCTGGCCTCCAGGGCGTCGGCCAGGGCGGTGGCCACGGCCAGATCTGCCGCCAATGGGCCGGTCGCCTGCCGCAGGCTGCGCCAGACGCGCACCTGGTCGGCCGCTGTGGCCACGCGGGCAAAGTCGAAGGCGGCCTGGCGCAGGGCGGCCGGGCTGGCGCTGGCCGGCAGCTCGCCAGGCGTCAGGGCCACGGCCGCCCAGTGGCTGGCGCGTGCCCAGGTGTATTCAAAGGTGGCAAAAGGCAGGCGCTGGGCCGCCTCGTTGCCGTTGTGCAGGATGAAGTCGCCGCGGGCGTGATCGACACCGATCACCACCGCGTAATGCCAGCGCGAAGTCAGGCTGCCGCCCCAGGACAGGCCCAGGTTGAGCAGCACCAGCACCGGATGGCCGGCGGCCAGCTCGGCCTGCAGGCCCTCGAAGCTGCCTTCGGTGCGCACCGTGTAGGCGCCGCTGCGGCGGGCGGCCGCCAGCACCTCGACCTGCAGGCTGCCGCCACGGGCCGGCAGGTAGACCGCCTCGGTCAGGGCCGCCACCTCGGCCGGCAGGCCCTGGGCCCGCAGCACCATGGCCAGGGCCTGGGGACCGCAGAGGCGGGCCTGGGCGGCATCGTCCAAGGCGACGAAGGGGACGGACAGCTGCAGGCTGCGACGCAGCGGCGGGCCGGGCGGCGTGGCAACTGGCTGGGTGCCTGCGGTTGCCGGGCTGGCCGCCGCGGCACCGCCGGGCGCAGCCTGCTGCCAGGCCGCCGTCATGGGCGGCGGCAGCCAGGCGGCGCAGCCCGGCAGGGCGCCCAGCAGCAGCGTTAGGGCCGCCAGGGCCCCGATCCGACGCAGAAACGGCGCTGCCGCCCGCATGCCGGGGGCGCCAGGCGATCAGCGGATCGAGCGGGTGAAGGGGAAGACCTTGGTGAAGCCCAGGATGTCGGTCACCAGCAGCACCAGGAAGAGGAAGACGAAGACATCGATGATGCTGGCGCCGGCGGGGGCCTGGTCGATCTGGGCCAGCAGGTGGCTGGCTTCGGCATCGCTCAGGGCGGCCACGCGGGCACGCGCCTGGTTCATGTCGACGCCACGTTCGACCAGGGCCTGCTGCACCTCGGCGCGTTCGAAGGCGGCCAGCACCTGCTGCTGGGCGGCCGTGGCTTCGGCGCTGGCGCGGGCCACTTCCTGGGCGCCGATGCTGCCGGCCTGGGCGGTCGACACCAGACCCATGCCGCCGAGGCAGACGGAGACGGTGACGGCCAGGGCGCGGGCGCTGCGCGAGAGGCGCTCGGTGGCGGGAGAGGTGGCAGCGAAATCGGTCATGTGAGAGCTCCTCGTTGGATGTCCAGGTGGGCCGGCGCGGCTGCGTCCGACCCCGCTCCAGACCGGCGGGCATCGCTACGTGGCGACACAAAACGCCGGATTGGCGGCGCTAATCTAGCGCAGCCGGCGTGAGTGAAGTCACAGAATGCAACCCGCCTGTCCCCTCGCCTGGACGGATCGCCCTGCCTGCCGCGCCGCTTGTCCCCTCCATGCCCCCTGCCCACATCCTGATCGTCGAACCCCATGCGGCCGAGGTGCAGGGCCTGGCGCGTTCCCTGGCGCATGAACATCGGGTCAGCATCCTGGCCAGTGCCGCGGCGGCGTGGGAGCTGCTGGGCGCGGCTCATCCGCCCGATCTGCTGGTGCTGGACGTGGATGACCGCAGCGGCGCGGGCTTCGAGTTGGCGCGCATGCTGCGCGACGAGCGCCGCTACGCCCGCCTGCCGGTGGTGCTGACCAGCGCCCGGCTCGATCCGCAGATCGAGAGCCTGGGACTGCAGCTGGGCGCGGCCGAGGTGCTGGGCAAGCCGCTGCAGGTGGAGATCACCCGATTGCGTCTCAACGCCCTGCTGGAACGCACCCGCCTGGCCCTGGCGCTGGACCGCTCGCTCAGCGCCGGCGGTCTGGCCCTGTGGGAAGGCACGACCCGGCAATGCCGCTTCACCGAAGGGGCGAGCGAGTTGCTGGGCTGGGACCAGGGCCAGCAGTTCGACTGGCGTGAACTCGCCCATCCGCAGGACCTGCTCAAGCTCGAGGCCGCCCTGGCGCGGGTGCTGATGAGCGAGCCGCCTCGCCCGCCCATGGACGGGGCCAGAGCCGGGGCCAGAGCCGGGCCTGCGGCGGGGCACTGGGCCACCACCGCGCCGGCGCCCGATCAGCTGGTGCTGGATCTGAGGCTGCGCCACCGCGGCGGCGGCTGGCGCTGGGTGGCCCTGCAGGGCCGCCTGCTGGCCGAGGACCTGCCAGGCAGCGACGCCACTGCGCCATCAGCGACGGACACGGCCGCCGGCCGCCTGGCCGGCACCCTGCTGGACATCGGCCGCCGCAAGCAGCTCGAGGCCGCCCTGCGTGAACGCGAGGCCGGCCTGAGCGCCCTCATGGGCTCGCTGCACGACCTGGTCATGGTGGTGGACGCCAACGGCCGGGTCATGAGCTGCCATCTGCCGGCGGAATTCGAGCTGGCCCTGCCCGAACCGCCCTGGCTGGGCCGGTCCTACGAGGAACTGCTGCCCGCGGGCATCGCCGGCCCGCTGCACGAGGCCCTGGCCGGCCTGGCCCTGGATGGGCGCCGCCGCAGTTTCGAATGTGACTGGCCGGCGCCCGGCCAGTCACCCGATGACGCCGCAGACACGGGGGCCGCGCCTGCCGCCACGCAAGGGGCCGACGAGGCCCAATCCGGGGGGCGCCTGCGCCATGGCCTGGCCA
>JBJOKP010000074.1:0-8242 GCA_046046045.1 Pseudomonadota bacterium
CGAGTAGCGGCCGCCGTAGTCCAGCTGCTGCCACTGCCGCACCATGCCCAGGTAGCGGTTGTTGAGGGAGATGACCTTGACCGGCGTGCGGTACTGCTGGCAGGTCGAGAGCTCCTGGATGCACATCTGGATCGAGCCTTCGCCGGTGATGCAGAACACGTCCGCATCCGGCTTGGCCAGCTTGATGCCCATGGCATACGGCAGGCCCACGCCCATGGTGCCCAGGCCACCGGAGTTGATCCAGCGACGCGGCTCGTCGAAGCGGTAGAACTGCGCCGCCCACATCTGGTGCTGGCCCACGTCGGAGGTGATGTAGGTGTCGGTGCCGCGGGTCAGTTCCCACAGTTTCTCGACCACCATCTGCGGCTTGATGACCTCGTCCGAGTGTTTGTACTTCAGGCAGTCGGTCTTGCGCCAGTCGTTGACCTGGGCCCACCAGGCATTGATGGCAGCCGGGTCGGCACGCTGCTGGCTTTCCTTGATCTGGGCGATCAGTTCCTGCAGCACGTCCTTCACGTCGCCGACGATGGGGATGTCGACCTTCACCCGCTTGCTGATCGACGAGGGGTCGATGTCCACGTGGATGATCTTGCGCTCCACCGAGGCGAAGTGCTTGGGGTTGCCGATCACGCGGTCGTCGAAGCGCGCGCCCACCGCCAGCAGGACGTCGCAGTTCTGCATCGTCATGTTGGCTTCGTAGGTGCCGTGCATGCCCAGCATGCCCAGGAAGCGCGGATCGGTGGACGGGAAGGCGCCCAGGCCCATCAGGGTGTTGGTGACCGGGTAGCCCAGCAGGTCCACCAGTTCACGCAGTTCGGCCGAGGCATTACCCAGGATGACGCCGCCGCCGGTGTAGATGTAGGGGCGCTTGGCGGCGAGCAGCAGTTGCACCGCCTTGCGGATCTGGCCGCCGTGGCCCTTCTTCACCGGGTTGTAGGAACGCATCTCCACCGTTTCCGGGTAGGAGAAGGCGGTCTTGTTCAGCGACACGTCCTTGGGGATGTCCACCACCACCGGGCCGGGGCGGCCGGTGCGGGCGATGTGGAAGGCCTTCCTGAGCGTCGCCGCCAGGTCGCGCACGTCCTTGACCAGGAAGTTGTGCTTCACGATGGGGCGCGTGATGCCCACGGTGTCGCACTCCTGGAAGGCATCCAGGCCGATGGCCGGCGTGGGCACCTGGCCGGTGATCACCACCATGGGGATGGAATCCATGTAGGCGGTGGCGATGCCGGTCACGGCATTCGTCACGCCCGGACCGGAGGTCACCAGGGCCACGCCTACGTCACCGGTCGCGCGGGCATAGCCGTCGGCGGCATGCACGGCCGCCTGCTCGTGGCGCACCAGCACGTGCTGGATGGTTTCCTGCTTGTACAGGGCGTCGTAGATGTAGAGCACCGAGCCGCCGGGGTAGCCCCAGATGAACTTGACGTTCTCGGCCTGGAGGCAGCGGACCAGGATGTCCGAGCCATTGAGTTCCGGCGTGGCCGAGCCACTGGCGGAGGAGGAATCGCGGGAGGCTTGTGCCGATGCGGCACGCTTGTGTTCCGCGGCAGACATGTCCATGGTTGAACCTTTCGGGTTTTCTCTGACGAAAATCGAACGGTGCCCCTACTCGCGTGCCACCTCGTCGAACTGGTGGCACTCGCCCTCGTGAGGCGGATGCAGGGCCTGCGCGGTCGGGAACGGCACACCCGGGGTCGGGCGACCGAAACGGACCTGAAGCTAGTAATGCAAGCCTTCTAGTATCGCATCAGCGCGAACACCTGCCTTGACAGGTGCACGTCTGTCAGCCTTGTCGCAGAACCCGACGGGCATAATCGTGCCGCCCGAAATCACGCGGTGCGCTCGCACCCACGCCCCTTGGCCAGCAACGATCAGGCACTGAGCGACTTCCTGCGCAGCGTTGAAAAGCGCGCCTTCAAACGTGCCGTCTACGCCGTGCGTGACGACGAAGCTGCGCTCGACATCGTGCAGGACGCCATGATCCGCCTGGCCGAGCGTTACGCCGACCGCCCGGAGGCGGAATGGCCGATGCTCTTCCAGCGCATCCTGTCCAACGCCACGATGGACTGGTTCAGGCACCAGAAGGTGCGCAATGCGGTGGTGCGAAATTTCAGCGACTTCGAGGGCGAAGGGGACGACCCGGACTTCGATCTGCTGGAGAGCCTGGAATCCCAGGACAGTGCCGTTGAGTCAGAGAGCACGGAAATCTCCACGTCCCGGGCACAGACCCTGCTTGCCATCGAAGAAGAAGTCGGCAAACTTCCAGGACGTCAACGCGAAGCCTTCCTCATGCGTTACTGGGAGGAAATGGATGTGGCCGAGACCGCCGCCGCCATGGGGTGTTCGGAGGGCAGCGTGAAGACACATTGCTCCCGCGCCGTACATGCTCTGGCCAAGGCTCTGAGTGCCAAGGGAATCACGCTGTGAACACGCTCTCGAACAACCGGACCAGCAAGACGCCTGGCGAGTTGGCTGCGCTGGAGGCGCGGCTGGGGCTGCGCATGGCGGCTCATCTGCACGCCGGCAGCCAGCAGGTGCCGCATGACATCACCGAGCGCCTGCGGGTGGCCCGGCAGCAGGCCGTGGCCCGGGCTCGCCACACGCAGCGCCAGACCGCTGCAGCCTCCTCCGTCGTGGTGAGTTCCCATCACGGTCAGGTGGCGGCCGCCGCCATGGGCGCTGGCGGCGGCGAATCCTGGTGGGTGCGCCTGACCGCGCTGGCTCCCCTGGTGGTGCTGCTGGCGGGCTTGCTCTTCATCCATGAGTGGCAACTGCTTGAGCAGATCGACGCCACGGCCGAGGTGGATGCGGCCCTGCTGGCTGATGACCTGCCCCCTGCGGCATACACCGACCCGGGTTTCGCCGAGTTCCTCAGCAGCACGGGCACCGGCGTCGAACGATGAGTCGGCAGCGCGGCACCACATCCCGCACACGCACGAGCGACGCAAACCGTCTGCCCCAGACGGTTGTGCGGGTCATGCTTGCCGCCGCCCTCGCTTGGTCGTCGGCGGCATGGGCCGAGGAAGAACCCGCTTGGTCCAAGCTGAGCGCCAGCGAACAGAAGGTACTGGCACCGCTGCACCGCATGTGGCCGGATCTGGACCCGGCGCGCAAGCAGAAGTGGCGCGACATCGCTGCCCGCTACCCCAAGATGCCGGTCGAACAACAGCAGCGGCTCAGCGCCCGCATGGTGGAATGGGCAGGCATGAGCGTCGAGCAACGCATCGCCGCCCGCCAACGTTACGAGGAATCCAAGCAGTTGCCGGCGGCCGAACGCCAGGCGCTCTGGGAGGCCTATCTGGCCCTGCCGGATGACGAGAAACGACAGTTGGCCACCAAGGCCGACAAGCGCAGGCCGACTGCGGCACCAGCAGCCTCCGCCATTCCCAAGGCAGCCAGCAGCACCGAGTTGGGGGCCACCCAGCCCAAGAGCAACAAGGTCGCCGAGCAGAAGCGGCCACCGGCCGGCCGACCTGTGGCCCCTGGAACGGTGCAGGCCAATGTAGGCGCCAGCACGCGCCCCATCACCCAGAAGCCGACGCCTGCGCCACACCAACCCGCCGGTCAACCCAAGATTGCTGCCTCCCCGGACCTGGTTGACCGCACCACCCTGCTGCCGCAACGGGCCAGTGGCCCCGAGTCAGCGCGCAAAGCATCCCAGTAAGCCGGATCAGGCGGCTGGTCCGCGGCAGCAAGTCTGCCTGCCAGGGCTACCATCCTCCGCCCGCAGGGCCGCGTCATTCAGACCCCCATGTCTTTCGTGCCCAATCCGACGGCTGTCTCCTCCTCGTCACCCCGCCTGCCGGCCGCCAACATGCGTCGCCGCCTGGCGGCCTTGGTCTACGAAGGTGTCGTGCTCTTCGGCGTCCTGATGGTCACGGCCCTGGTCTACTCACCCCTGGCCGGGCAACGCCACGCCATGGAAGGGCGGCACGGCCTGCAGGCCGTGGTCTTCCTGGTGCTCGGCGCCTATTTCATCGGCTTCTGGAGCTATGGCGGGCAGACGATCGCGGCCAAGACCTGGCAGGTCCGCGTCGTCACACGGGACGATCGGCCCCTGACCCTGCAACGCGCCTGTGCCCGTTATCTGCTGGCCTGGCTGTGGTTCCTGCCTGCTTTGGCGGCAGGAGACCTGGCGGGCTGGCATGACAGCGCCCGCATCTATCTGGCTCTGGGCACAGGCATGGTCGCCTATGTGCTGCTGGCCCTGATGCTGCCGGACCGCCAGTTCCTGCATGACCAGCTCTGTGGCACCCGCCTCGTCCGCATCCTGACACCGGCCAAGGGCTGAGCCTAAGCCATGCCTCATCCGCTTGCGCTCTGTGTCTACTGCGGATCCCGTCCCGGGCTGGATCCAGCCCATGCCCAGGCCGCCGACCAGCTCGGGCAGTCCCTCGGCCAGCGTGGCTGGCGCCTGGTATATGGCGGCGGACGGGTCGGCCTGATGGGCCGGGTTGCCGATGCCGCCCTGGCCGCCGGTGCCCAGGTCACCGGCATCATCCCCGAGAGCCTGATGCGCCGCGAGGTGGGTCATGCCGGCCTGCAGACCCTGGAGGTCGTGCCCGACATGCACATCCGCAAGCGCCGCATGGCCGAAGAGGCTGACGCCTTTGTCGCCCTGCCCGGCGGCATCGGCACGCTGGAAGAACTCTTCGAGGTGTGGACCTGGCAGCACCTGGGCTATCACCAGAAGCCGGTCGGCCTGCTCAACGTGGCCGGCTACTACGATCGCCTGCTGGACTTCATCCATCAGATGCAGACCCAGGGCTTCATCGACGCCCGCCAGACTGCGCTGCTGATCGTGGGCGAGCACATCGACGACCTGCTCGACCGCCTGGCCGCCAACCGCAGCAGCGAACCGGGCGACTACGCCCGCATCTGACACCCCTGGCGGAACGCATCACGCCGCCCGTTGGCACAGGCCGCCCGCCAACAAAAACGGGGCCGCAGCCCCGTTTGTTGTCCTGATTGACCCGACCCTGACCCGACCCAGCCGCCCATGGGGCACTGGTGGCGCTGCCGGTCGGGATGCGCTCAGACCGCCTGTTCGTCCGTCTCTCCAGTACGGATGCGGATCACCTGCTCGACCGAGGTGACGAAGATCTTGCCGTCGCCGATCTTGCCGGTCTTGGCCGCCTTGACGATGGCCTCGATGCTGCGGTCCACGTCGGCCGACTTCACCACGATCTCGATCTTCACCTTGGGCAGGAAGTCGACCACGTATTCGGCACCGCGGTAGAGCTCGGTGTGGCCCTTCTGGCGACCGAAACCCTTCACCTCGGTCACGGTCAGGCCGGTCACGCCCACCTCGGCCAGTGCCTCGCGCACTTCCTCGAGCTTGAAGGGTTTGATGATGGCGGTGATCTGCTTCATGGGTGACTCCGTGGCGAGGATGGACATGCGCGCATGCGCTCCACCTCAATTTAACCGATTTGTCAGCAAACGCAGGGCCAGGCGCCAGCCTGCCCCTGCGACCTGATCAGGCCAGCGCCTTGAAGCGCACCCGCTTGGGACGGGCACCTTCCTCGCCCAGACGCCTGACCTTGTCGGCCTCGTATTCCTGGTAGTTGCCGTTGAAGAACATCCACTGGCTGTCGCCCTCGGCGGCCAGGATGTGGGTGCAGATGCGGTCGAGGAACCAGCGGTCGTGGCTGATCACCAGGGCCGCGCCGGCGAACTCCAGCAGCGCTTCTTCCAGCGCGCGCAGGGTTTCGACGTCCAGGTCGTTGGACGGTTCGTCCAGCAGCAGCACGTTGCCACCCTTGGCCAGGGTCTTGGCCAGGTGCAGGCGGCCGCGCTCACCGCCCGAAAGGCTGCCGACCTGCTTCTGCTGATCGTTGCCCTTGAAGTTGAAGCGGCCGATGTAGGCGCGGCTGGGCATCACGAACTGGCCGACCACGATGTTGTCCAGCCCGCCCGAGACGTCTTCCCACACCGTCTTGTTGTTGTCCAGGCTCTCGCGGCTCTGGTCGACGAAGGCGAGGTGCGCCGTCTTGCCGATCGCCACCTCGCCCTTGTCCGGCGTCTCCACGCCCTGGATCATGCGGAACAGCGTGGACTTGCCCGCGCCGTTGGGGCCGATGATGCCCACGATGGCGCCGGCCGGGATCTTGAAGCTCAGGTTGTCGATCAGCATGCGATCGCCAAAGCTCTTGGACACGCCCTTGAACTCGATCACCTCGTTGCCCAGGCGCTCGGCCACGGGGATGAAGATCTCGTTGGTCTCGTTGCGGCGCTGGTAGTCGACGTCGCTCAGTTCCTCGAAGCGGGCCAGACGCGCCTTGCTCTTGGCCTGGCGGCCCTTGGCGTTGGAGCGCACCCACTTGAGTTCCTCCTTCATCGCCTTCATGCGGGCGTCTTCCTTCTTCTGCTCCACCTCCAGGCGGCGCTCCTTCTGGTCCAGCCAGTCGGAGTAGTTGCCCTTGTAGGGGAAGCCCATGCCGCGGTCGAGTTCGAGGATCCACTCGGCCGCGTTGTCCAGGAAGTAGCGATCGTGGGTGATGGCCACCACCGTGCCCGAGAAGCGCTGCAGGAAGTGCTCCAGCCATTCCACCGATTCGGCATCCAGGTGGTTGGTCGGCTCGTCCAGCAGCAGCATGTCGGGCTTGCTCAGCAGCAGGCGGCAGAGGGCCACGCGGCGCTTCTCGCCCCCCGAGAGATTGCCGATGCGGGCCTCCCAGGGCGACAGGCGCAGCGCGTCAGCGGCCAGTTCCAGCTGCAGATCGGTATTTTCGCTGCCGGCCGCGGCAATGACGGCCTCCAGCTCGGCCTGCTCGGCCGCCAGGGCGTCGAAGTCGGCGTTTTCCTCGGCATAGGCGGCATAGACCTCGTCCAGCCGCTTCTTGGCCGCCAGCACGCCGCCTATGCCCTGCTCCACCGCCTCGCGCACCGTCTGCTCGGGGTCGAGCTGCGGTTCCTGGGGCAGGTAGCCGATCTTCAGGCCCGGCATGGGATAGGCCTCGCCCTCGATCTCCTTGTCCAGCCCGGCCATGATCTTGAGCAGGGTGGACTTGCCCGAACCGTTCAGGCCCAGCACGCCGATCTTGGCCCCGGGGAAGAAGGACAGGCTGATGTCCTTCAGGATCTGCCGCTTGGGCGGCACGATCTTGCCGACGCGGTTCATCGTGAATACGTACTGGGCCATGGGTGGAGCGTCTCTGGGTTGAAGCGTGGAATGACAACGAGGGTCGCGCGGCCGATCGGTGACCCGGCGGCGCCTGGGACACACGCTGTCTCGGCGGATCGCCAGGCTCGACGAAGGCGCAGGCCGTCGTGCCGCCGCAAAGCCGCTGATTATCGTCGCCCGGCCAGTCGCACAGCGCTGTGCTCCAGCCAAGGGAAGTGCAGGCCGCAGCAGGGCGACGAACGGCAGCTCGGCACCGACCAGCGGCACCCCGCAACGATGCTGTCCCGCAGATGACTGCGCAGAATCTCCACGACGACCCACGCGATCCGCCACGCCCGCCCGCCTGCCACCACCATGACCACTGCCCCGTCCATCGCACTCGCCATCTCCCGTGCTGCTGCAGGCAACTTGAGCGCCATCACGCCACCCAGCCACCCCCAACAGCCCGGGCGCACGCCTTCCCGGCGCACGGAAAGCGGCTTCACCCTCATCGAAGTCATGATCGCCGTTGCCATCGTCGGCATCCTGGCCGCCATCGCCCTGCCCTCGTACACCGATTACCTTCGCCGTGGCCAGTTGCCTGAGGCCTCCACCTTTCTGTCCAGCTTTCGAGTTCAGCTTGAGCAGTACTTTCAGGACAACCGCAATTACGGCACCACCAATTGCGCTGATGCCGGCGGCAGCAGCCTGATCCAGACCACACCCCAGGGCGCCAAGTATTTCAGCTACAGCTGCACCGTCAGCGACAGCGGCAGGGCCTATCTGTTGACCGCCACAGGCGTGAGCTCCTCCCTGTCTGCAGGTCACGTCTACACCATCGACCACAACGGCACGCGAGCCACAACCCAGTTCAAGGGCGTCACACAGTCCAACAAGAGCTGCTGGCTGGTCAAGGGCAGCGAGTGCTGAGCCACGGAGCCGGACCATGACCCGCCCTGCCCGAGACTCCCGGCCCGACTCTGCACTTGCGCCGGCAGGCGCTGATGGCCAGAGTGGCATCACCTTGATCGAGTTGATGGTGACGATCACCATCCTCGCCCTCCTGCTCCTGGCCACGATGCCGGGGATAGGCCAGTGGCTCAGGAACACCTCCATACGCAATGCCGCGGAGTC
>JBJOKP010000075.1:0-8158 GCA_046046045.1 Pseudomonadota bacterium
TGGCTTGGTGCAGATGATCTCGCACGGCTTCGTCTCGGGCGCCATGTTCCTCAGCATCGGCGTGCTCTACGACCGCGTCCATTCGCGCGAGATCGCCTCCTACGGCGGCGTGGTCAACACCATGCCCAAGTTCGCCGCGCTGGCGGTCTTCTTCGGCATGGCCAACTGCGGCCTGCCGGGCACCGCGGGCTTCATCGGCGAGTGGATGGTCATCCTGGGTGCCGTGAAGTTCAACTTCACCATCGGCATGCTGGCCGCCACCGCCCTGATCCTGGGCGCGGCCTACACCCTGTGGATGATCAAGCGGGTCTACTTCGGCGACGTGGCCAACGACCATGTGCGCGAGCTCACCGACATCAACACGCGCGAGTTCTTCATGCTGGGTCTGCTGGCCGTGGCCACGCTGGCCATGGGCCTCTATCCCAAGCCCTTCACCGACGTGATGAACAGCTCGGTGGCCGAACTGCTGCGCCACGTGGCGATCTCCAAGCTGTGAGCCGCGCCGCGCTCATTCCGACTCTTTCGCCGAGCACCCCATGACATCCTCGAACTGGCTCGCCGTGTTCCCCGAGATCGTGCTGCTGGTGATGGCCTGCGTCATCACCCTGGTCGATCTCTTCGTCACCTCGCCGCGCCGCACGCCCACCCTGGTGCTCAGCATCGGAACTGTGGCTGGCGTGGGCCTGCTGCACCTCCTGGCCTTTGCCGAAGGCAACACCCAGTACGCGATGAACCGCATGCTGGTGGTCGATCCGCTGGGTCACCTGCTGGCCTTCTTCGCCTGCCTGGCCATGCTGGTCACCCTGGTGTATGCCCAGGTCTATGCCGCCAGCCGCGACATGCTCAAGGGCGAGCTCTTTTCCCTGGCGCTGTTTGCCCTGCTGGGCATCAGCATCATGGTGGCGGCCAACAACTTCCTGGTCGTCTACCTGGGCCTGGAGCTGATGAGCCTCTCGCTCTACGCCCTGACCGCCCTGCGCCGCGACAGCAGCCATGCCACCGAGGCGGCGATGAAGTACTTCGTGCTCGGCGCCCTGGCCAGCGGCTTCCTGCTCTACGGCCTGTCCATGATGTACGGCGCCACCGGCTCGCTGGACATCCCGCGCGTCTTCGAGGTGCTGCAGTCCGGCCAGCCCAACAAGCAGGTGCTGGCCTTCGGCCTGGCCTTCATCGTCGCCGGCCTCGCCTTCAAGTTCGGCGCCGTGCCCTTCCACATGTGGGTGCCCGACGTCTATCACGGCGCCCCCACGGCCGTGACGCTGATGATTGCCGGCGCGCCCAAGCTGGCCGCCTTCGGCATGGCCTTCCGCCTGCTGGTGGAAGGCATGAGCTCGCAGGCCGCCGACTGGCAGCAGATGCTCATGGTGCTGTCGGTCTGCTCGCTGGTGATCGGCAACCTGGTCGCCATCGCCCAGACCAACCTGAAGCGCATGCTGGCCTACTCCACGATTTCGCAGATCGGCTTCATGCTGCTGGGCTTCACGCCCACGGTCATCGCCGGCAACACGCAATCGGCGGTGAACGGCTACAGCTCGGCCATGTTCTACCTGGTGAGCTACGTCATCACCACGCTGGGCAGCTTCGGCCTCATCATGCTGCTGGCCCGTCCGGGCTTCGAGGCCGAGGAGATCTCCGACCTCGCCGGCCTCAACCAGCGCAGCCCGGCCATGGCCCTCATCATGGCGGTCTTCATGTTCTCGCTGGCCGGTGTGCCGCCGGCCGTGGGCTTCTACGCCAAGCTGGCCGTGCTGCAGTCGCTGGTGGCCACCGGTGAGTCGGCCTATCTCTGGCTGGCCATCTTCGCGGTCATGATGTCGCTCGTCGGCGCCTTCTACTACCTGCGGGTGGTCAAGGTCATGTACTTCGACGAGGCCACGGACAAGTCCGCCATGGTCACGGCTCCCGGCGCCCATGCCGTGTTGTCGGTCAACGGCCTGGCCATCCTGGTGCTGGGCATCTTCCCGGGCGGTCTGATGGCCATGTGTGCCCAGGCGGTGCTCAAGGCCCTGGCCACCTGATCGTCGCCCTGGCTCAGATTGCCATGAAGTGCGCCTGCGGGCGCACTTCGTCTTTGTGCCATCCAACATCCTCAGCCTGCACAAACGCATGAGTCGCCACGCCCCGCCGCCCTCGCGCCGCCGCTTCGACGGCATTCCCGGATCGCTGCCCGAGGAAGTGCCCGGGCTGCCCCTGGGTGATGCCCATCTGCGCGAACAGCCGCTGCGCAGCGAGCGGGTCTGGCAGGGCCGCCTGCTGGACGTCTGGCGCGATGAGGTCAGCCTGCCTGATGGCAGCAGCGCCGGGCGCGAATACATCGTGCATCCAGGGGCGGTGATGGTCGTGCCCCTGCTGCCCCAGGGCGGCCTCATCATGGAACGGCAGTACCGCTATCCGCTGGCGCGCACCGTCATCGAGTTCCCGGCCGGCAAGCTGGACCTGGGCGAAGACCCGTTCGACTGCGCCCGCCGCGAACTTTTCGAGGAGACCGGCTACCGGGCACGTCGCTGGGCCCTGCTCGGCGAACTGCACAACGCCATCGCCTACGCGACCGAACGCATCGAGGTCTGGGTGGCCGACGATCTCGAGGCTGGCGAGCGCCGGCTGGACGCGGGCGAGTTCCTCGACGTCTTCAGCACCACCCAGCGGCAGTTGGAGGACTGGGTAGCCAGCGGCCTGATCACCGATGCCAAGACCCTGGTCGGCCTGCTCTGGCTGCAGCAGTGGCAGGCTGGCCGACGCGTGCTGCACTGGCGCGATGATCCGGCCTGCGCGGCGACTGCTCCTGGCACGCCGGCCGCCCACGGCCCTGTGGCAGCACCGGGCAAGGGTGGCCCTGGATAATCGTTGCCATGAAGGTGTTCAACCTCGAATGCACGCGTGGCCACGGCTTCGAAGGCTGGTTCGGCTCGGAGGACGACTACGACAGCCAGCGGGCCCGTGGCCTGCTGGAATGCCCGCTCTGCGGCCTGCGCGAGGTGCGCAAGTTGCCCGCAGCCCCGCGCCTCAACCTCGGCGCCCGGCCGACCACTCCCTCGGCGCGTTCGCCGGCCGCATCGCCGCGCGCGCCTGTGCCGGCTCAGGCACCCCAGGCCCTGCCAGTCCCCGCCGCCGCGGAGGGGCTGACGCCCGAACGCCATAGCGTCGAGGCTCTGTGGATGCAGGCGGTGCGCCATGTCATGGCCAATACCCAGGACGTCGGCCAGAACTTCGCCGAGGAGGCCCGCCGCATGCACTACGGCGAGATCGAGCAGCGTGGCATCCGCGGCCAGACCACCCCTGCCGAGGCCAAGGCCCTGGACGAGGAAGGCATCGAGGTCTTCAGCCTGCCCGTGCCGGCCGCCCTGAAGGGCCCGGCCCACTGAGCACCAGGCTCAGATCACCCGGCCCGGGTTCATGAGGCCTTGCGGGTCCAGCGCCTGCTTGATGCGCCGCATCAGGTCCAGCGCCACCGGCGACTTGTAGTGCGGCAGTTCGGCGCGCTTGAGCTGGCCCACCCCGTGTTCGGCCGAGATCGAGCCACCCAGGGCGGCGACGGCGCCATAGACCAGCCGGTTCACCTCGGCCTCGTGGCGGGCCAGGAAGTCCGCGCCGTCGGCACCCGCAGGGGCCTGCAAGTTGTAGTGCAGGTTGCCGTCGCCCAGGTGGCCGAAGTTGACCGAGCGGGCACCGGGAAAGTGCTGCTGCAGCAGGGCATCGGTCTGTGCCACGAAGCGCGGGATGGCCGAGACCGGCAGGGCGATGTCGTGCTTGATGTTGAGCCCTTCCTCGGCCTGGGCCAGGGGGATGGACTCGCGCAGCTGCCACAGGCCGTGCGACTGGGCCAGGCTGCTGGCCACGGCGGCATCGGTGATCAGGCCGGCCTCCAGGGCGGCTTCCAGCAGGCCTTCGAGGCAGGCCTGGGCATGGTCCTCGCCCTCGGCGTCAGAGACCTCCAGCAGCACGGTCCAGGGCGCGGCGGCCAGGGGCTGGGCCAGGGACGGAAAGTGCCGTGCCACCAGGGCCAGGGCGTAATCGCCCATCAGCTCGAAAGCGGTCAGGGCCGAGGCCGCCCGCGACTGCGCCAGGCCCAGCAGGGCCAGGGCCTGGTCCAGGCTGTCGCAGCTGGCCAGGGCCGTGCGCTGGGCCGCCGGCCGGGCGTGCAGGGCCAGGGTCGCGGCGGTGATGATGCCCAGTGTGCCCTCGCTGCCGATGTAGAGGTCACGCAGGTCGTAGCCGGTGTTGTCCTTGCGCAGGCCCGAGAGGCCATCCCACACCTCGCCCTGGGGCGTCACCACTTCCAGGCCCAGGCACAGGGCGCGGGCATTGCCGTAGCGCAGCACCTGGGTGCCGCCGGCATTGGTGGCCAGGTTGCCACCGATGCTGGCGCTGCCTTCGGCGGCCAGGCTGAGGGGGAAGAGCAGTCCGGCGGCCTCGGCCGCTTCCTGCACCACCTGCAGCACGCAGCCGGCCTCGACCGTCATGGTCAGGTTGGCGGCGTCCAGGGCGCGGATCTGGTGCATGCGCCGCAGGCTGAGCAGGATCTGCCGGCCGCTGCCGTCCGGCACGCCCCCGCCCACCAGGCCGGTGTTGCCGCCCTGGGGCACGATGGCGATGCCGTGGGCGGCGGCCAGCTTCACCACCGCTGCCACCTCGGCCGTGCAGCCGGGCAGCACCACGGCCAGGGCGCGGCCGGTCCAGCGCTTGCGCCAGTCGCGTTCATGGGCGGCGAGGGCGCTGTCGTCCGCCTCGCCATGCACCAGCACCTGGGCCGGGCCGACGATGGCACGCAGGGCGGCGACCAGCGTGGCGTCCGGGCCGCCTGTTCCCGAGGCGTGGGATTGCGCGGTGGCCACCATGCCCATGGTGCTCATGCGGCGCGCCCATCCGCCCCGGGCAGCGCCTGCCCGGCAGATGGCCGGGCCGCAGCCTCGCGGCCGCGCCGCAGCCGCCAGCGCACCTGCCAGGCACAGGCCACGAAGAGGATGACCGAGAGGACCACCTCCAGCACGGCCAAGCCTTGCCCAAGGCCGCCTTCGCTGGTGGCCCGCACCAGACCTTCGGTGACGTAGAGCCACACCACCAGGCTCAGCCAGCGGCAGGTGTAGAGCCGCCAGCGTGCCAGGCCAGGCAGGGCCGCCACCAGGGGCAGGACCTTGATCGCCAGGCTGCCGCGGCCGGTGGGGGCGAGCCAGAGCTCCCAGGCCAGCCCCAGCAGCACCAGGCCGGCACAGCTGGCCAGGGCCAGCCAGCGCAGCTGCTGCAGGCCTGGCGGCAACTCGTTTGGCAGCACGTTCGGGTGGTCATTGGAGTGGTCCGCGCCATCGGCCGCCAGGGTGTCACTCAAGCGGGGTGGGGTGGGTGAATGCGGGGCCGGGGACATGGCTGGCATGATAGCCAGCCGCCCCTGCCGCCCTGCCTGGCCGCAGGGGCCGGCCACCTCCCGACTTCCTCTCTCCTCCAGCGCTTGAACCTGCCTCACACCTTCCCCGCCCATACCCTGGAGGCCTGGCGCACCCAGCTGCGCATGCTCCTGAGATCGCTGCGGCGCTGGCCCTGGCTGGAGACCCTGCGCACCCTGCGCCAGCGCTTCCGCGAGGACCGCCTGGGCCTCACCGCGTCCAGCCTCACCTTCACCACCACCATGGCCCTGGTGCCGCTGATGACGGTGATGTTCGCGGTCTTCACGGCCTTTCCCATGTTCGGCAACTTCAGGAAGGCGATCGAGACCTACTTCGTCCAGAACCTGGTGCCGGAGATGATTGCCAAGCCGGTGCTGGGCACGCTGACCCAGTTCGCGCTCAAGGCCAACCGCCTGGGCGCCGTGGGCCTGGTGCTGCTGGTCTTCACCGCCGTGGCGCTGATGCTGACCATAGACCGCACGCTCAACGCCATCTGGCGGGTGCGCCGGCCCCGGCCGCTGGCCCAGCGCGTGCTCATCTACTGGGCCATCACCACCCTGGGCCCGCTGCTGCTGGGCGTGAGCCTCACCCTGGCCTCCTACGCCCTCTCGGCCTCCAGGGGCCTGGTGAAGGTGATGCCCGGCAGCGTGGCCCTGGCCTTCGACATCGCCGAGTTCCTCATGATGGTGGGCGGCTTCGCGGCCCTGTTCCGCTTCGTGCCCAACACCCAGGTGCGCTGGGTGCACGCGCTCTCGGGTGGCTTCTTCGTCGCCCTGGGCTTCGACATGGCGCGCCGCCTGCTGGCCTGGTACCTGGGCGCCGTGCCCAGCTTTGCCACCATCTACGGCGCCTTCGCCACCGTGCCCATCCTGCTGCTGTGGATCTACCTGGGCTGGGTGATCGTGCTGCTGGGCGCGGTGATCGCGGCCTATGCGCCCAGCCTGTCCATGCCGGTGCGGCGGCGCGAACCCGGGCCGGGCCAGCGCTTCGAGCTGGCCCTGCAGGTGCTGGCCGAGTTGCACAGTGCCCAGGCAGACGTCGCGCGGGGGCTGAGCCTGGCCCACCTGGCCGCCCGGCTGGAGATCGATCCCCTGCAGCTCGAACCCCAGATCGAGGCCTTGCTGGCGCTCGACTGGATCGGTCGCCTGGACGAAGGGGGTGAGCAGCGCCTGGTGCTGCTGGTCGATCCGGCCCGCACCGCGGCGGCCCCCCTGGTGGAGCGCCTGCTGGTGGGCCGGCGCCAGGGCACCGAAGGCCTGTGGCAGGCCGCCGGGCTGGGCGGCTTGCCCCTGGCCGGCTTGCTGCCTGCGCCGGCGCGCTGACGCGGCCGCGTGGCCAAGGAGTTGGCCAAGCCCGGCGCTGCGGCCCGTCAGGAATGACGCGCAGTCCGGGGCCTGTTCCGGGCTTGGCGGCGGGACGGCCTGCCTATGCTTGGCCTCAGTCTGGCGGTCTTGTGTCCGGACCTGAGGCCTTGTCATGCGCATCAACCTACCCGTCACCCAGCACGAACACCCCTTTCCCTCGGGGCGCACGCTGGTGTCGACCACCGATCTGCAGGGGCGCATCCTCTACGCCAACCCGGCCTTCATCGAGCTCTCCGGCTACACCCGCGAGGAGTTGCTGGGCCAGCCGCACAACCTCATCCGCCATCCCGACGTGCCGGCCGAGGCCTTCCGCGACCTCTGGGCCACCATCGAGGCCGGCCGTCCCTGGACCGGCCTGGTCAAGAACCGCCGCAAGAACGGCGACCACTACTGGGTGCAGGCCAATGTCACGCCGCTGTTCGACGGTGAACGCCTGACCGGCTATGTCTCGGTGCGCACCGAGGCGGCGCGGGCCGACATCGAGGCGGCCGAAGGCCTCTATGCCCAGATGCGCCAGGAGGCCGAGGCGGGACGACTCGTCCACACCCTCATCCATGGCCGGCTGCAGCGCGCCGGCCTGGGCGGGCGCCTGCGGCGCGTGGCCGAACGCATCGGCAACGCCATGTGGCTGGGCCCGGCCGTGGCCCTGGCCACCGGCCTGGCCGGCGGCTGGCTGCTGGGGCGGGGCCAGACCCTGGCCGGTGGCCTGCTGGCCGCCCTCAGCCTGGCCCTGCTGGGTGGGGCGACGGCCTATCTGCAGATGCGCGTGCTCCAGCCCCTGGTAGACCTGCTGCACTATGCCCATCGCCTGGCCGGGGGTGATCTCTCGCAGCGCCTGCAGTCGCGCCATGGCGGCGTGTTCGGGGCCTACGAGCGGGCGCTCAACCAGCTCTGCGTCAATCTGCAGGCCATCGTGGGGGATGCCCGCCGCGAGGTGGACGGCCTGCGCGGCACGGCCGGCGAGGTGGCCAGCGGCAACGAGGACCTGAGCCGCCGCACCGAAAGCCAGGCCGGCAGCCTGCAGGTCACCGCCTCGTCGATGGAAGAGATCACCGGCACGGTCAAGCACAGCGCCGATGCCGCCCGCGGCGTGGCCGAGTTCGCCCACCAGGCCAGCGACATCACCCGGCGCAGTGCCGACGAGGTGCACCGCGTCACCGAGACCATGCAGGCCATCAGCCAGAGCGCGACCCGCATCCGGGACATCATCCAGGTCATCGACGGCATCGCCTTCCAGACCAATCTGCTGGCCTTGAATGCCGCGGTGGAAGCGGCACGGGCGGGCGAGCAGGGCCGCGGCTTTGCCGTGGTGGCGGGTGAGGTGCGTTCGCTCTCGCAGCGCACCACGGCGGCAGCCCGCGAGATCAAGCAGCTTATCGAGGAATCCGGCCAGCGGGTCGAGGCCGGGGCGCGCCA
>JBJOKP010000076.1:0-8036 GCA_046046045.1 Pseudomonadota bacterium
GACACTGATTTGAGGGGGTGTGCCGTGAACGACTGGGACGATGACACGATGGCTCGCGCAAGAACACGTTTTGCACTGACCGGAGAGGCCGCACCGCGCTGCGCCTTCATGGCCTACCGCTTCCTGATGGCGGCCTCTGCCCTGGCCGGGCTGGCCATCTTCATCGTCGAGGTGGAGCGCCACTGGCTGGCCTCGCTGATGTTGGGTGCGGGCGTGAGCCTGGGGGGCTGCTCCCTGGCCCTCATCCTGTGCGAAACCTTGATCGTCACGGGCGTGCTGCGCGAAGCCTGGCTGAGCAGCCGCAGCGATCCGGCTGCGCTGCCCTGGGGTCATTTCATGACCGAGACCCGGCTGGACTTCACCGACCTGCCGCGCTGGCGCCTGCGGCGGCCATCGGCCTGACGTGCCTCAGCCCGCCAGTGGGGGCAGGCCGTGGCGGGCACGGGCGGCGTCGCAGGCAGGGTCGCCCCGGCCGAAGGGGGCCAGCTGGCCGAACTCGCGGCAGGGCGCCGGCCGCCATTCATGGATGGCGCAGCTGACCTTCTGGCCCACCGCGCCGGTGAGGGCGGCACAGCGCGGCGGCTGGTGATCGGTGCCGCGCAGGCGCATCAGGCTGGCGGTGAGGGGCAGGGCCAGGCCGTCGGGCACACAACCGCCTTCGCTCTGCAGCTCCTCGCGGGCGAAGTCCACCCGCAGGCTGGCGCAGCAGGCGCCGCAGCGGGTGCAGGGGTTGTCGTCCCGGCTCACGCCGGTGACGGGTTGACCTGGCGCTGGGCCATGGCCTCGCCCAGGCGGATGGGCCGGGCGGGGGCCCAGTCGGCGGTGAAGGCCAGCGGCCCGTGGGCATTGGCCTTGGGGAAGAGCATCACCACGGTCGAGCCGAGCAGGAAGCGGCCCATCTCGGCGCCCTGGTCCAGCTCGATGGCCGCTTCGTCATAGCGCCATTCGCGCACCTTGTCGGTCCGCGGCGGATTGACCAGGCCATGCCACACCGTGGCCATGCTGCCCACGATGGTGGCGCCCACCAGCACCAGCACGAAGGGCTGGCCCTCGGCGTCATCGAAGACGCAGACCACCCGCTCGTTGCGGGCGAACAGGCCGGGCACGCCGCGCGCCGTGGTCGGGTTGACCGAGAACAGGTCGCCCGGCACGTAGAGCATGCGGCGCAGCCGGCCGGCGCAGGGCATGTGGATGCGGTGGTAGTCGCGCGGGCTGAGGTAGAGCGTGGCGAAGGAGCCGTCACGGAAACGCTCGGCCAGCACGGCGTCGCCGGCCAGCAGGGCCGTGCTGCTGTACTGGTGGCCCTTGGCCTGGAAGATCTGGTCGCCGTCGATGCGGCCGAACTGGCTGATGGCCCCGTCCACCGGGCAGATCAGCTCGGCCTGGGCCAGCGGCCGGGCGCCGGCCTTGAGCGGGCGGGTGAAGAAGTCGTTGAAGCTGCGGTACGCGGCCGGATCGGGGTTCTCGGCCTCGGCCATGTTCACGCTGTAGCGGGCGATGAAGCGCCGGATCATCCAGGTGGTCAGGCCCCCGGCCCGTGCGCCGGCGAAGCGGCCGGCCAGCTGGGTCAGGCCCTTCTGGGGCAGGAGGTATTGGGGCAGGACGGCGAGTTGATCGGAGGGCACGGTGGCGGCGCAGGCTGGCGAGGCTGGGGCGTCGCCCCGGGGAAAACCGGGCGCGAGTGTATCGAGCCGACCTGGGCCCGGGCCGACGCCTGTCGCCCGCGCGTCACGCCCGGCGGCGCGCGTCAGCAGCCTTCCTCGTCAATGCGTCTTGGCGCGGTTCAGTGCGCGTGAGTGCGGGTCAGTGCGCCTCGGGCAGGCGGAAGCTCGCCACCTCGCCCGCCAGGATGCCCGCCTGTTCACGCAGCGAGCCCGCAGCGGCGGCGGACTCTTCCACCAGGGCGGCGTTCTGCTGCGTCCAGTCGTCGAGTTCCTGCACCGAGGCGCCGATCTGCGCCATGGCCTCGGCCTGGCGGCGGGCGCCTTCGGCCACGCCGGCCAGCAGCTGGTCGACCTGGCCGCTCATGCTGACCATGGCCTCGATCTGTTCCCCGGCGCGGCGCACGACCTCGGTGCCGGCCTCCACCTGGCTCACGCTGCCCTGGATCAGGGTCTTGATCTCGCGCGCCGCCGTGGCGCTGCGCTGGGCCAGGGTGCGCACCTCGCTGGCCACCACGGCAAAGCCGCGGCCCTGTTCGCCGGCCCGCGCCGCCTCGACCGCGGCGTTGAGCGCCAGGATGTTGGTCTGGAAGGCGATGGCATCGATGGTGGAGGTGATCTCGGCGATGCGGGTGGAGCTCGCGTGGATGGCGCCCATGGTCTGCACCACCTCGGCCATCTGGCGGCCCCCGGCGGCGGCGGCCTCGGCGCTGCGGCGCGCCTGGGCGGCGGCGCTCTGGGTGTCGCCCAGGGCCTGGCGCAGTTCGCCGGTGAGTTCACGCACCGAACTGGCCGACTGTTCCAGCTGGGTCGCCGTGCGTTCGGTGCGCTGCGACAGGTCGATGGATCCGCTGGCAATCTCGCCGCTGGAGCCCACCAGCTGGTCGCTGGCCGTGCGCACCCGGCTCACCATGGTGCGCAGGGCGGCCTGCATGTCGGCCAGTTCCAGCATGAGCTGGGCGGCCTCGTCGCGGCCCCAGGGCGTGGGCCGGGTGGTCAGGTCGCCGGCCGTCATGGCGCGCAGGTGGCGGCGGGTCTCGCGCAGGCCGCCGTCCATGACGCGGTAGAAGGACAGGAACACATAGGCCGCCAGCAGCGCCACTGCCACCAGCAAGCCGGCCAAGCGCAGGGCTTCGCCCTTCCAGAGCTGTTGCAGGTCATCGACGTAGACGCCCGTGCCCACCACCCAGCCCCAGGGCGCGAAGCCTTCGACATAGCTGAGCTTGGGCAAGGCGATGACTTCGCCCGGGCGCGGCCAGCGATAGGCCACGAAGCCGCGGCCGTCCTGCTTGACCACGTCGACGAAGGCCTGGAACAGGGCCAGGCCGTCGGGATCCTTCATGCCCCCCAGGGGCCGGCCGTCCAGCTCGGGCTTGACCGGGTGCATGACCATGGTGGGGCCCATGTCATTGATCCAGAAGTACTCCTTGCCGGCGTAGCGCATGCGCGCCACGGCCTGGCGGGCGGTGGCCTGGGCCTGGGCGCGGTCCATGCGGCCGGCGGCCTCCTCGCCCTGGGCCCAGGCGATCACGCCCAGGGCGGTCTGCACATGCTCCTGCAGGGTCTGCTTGCGCGCGGCCACGGCGCGCTGCTGGCTCTGCCAGACCTCATAGCTCATCAGGCCCACGGTGGGCACGGCCAGCACCAGGCAGATGAGCAGGGCCTTGGCGCCGAAATGCAGCTGGCGGAACAGGCGCACGCCCGGGGCCCAGAAGCCGTGATGGACGAAGAAGCCGCGGGTCTCGCCCGCCGGCCGGGCGGTGGACGGCGCGGAGGGGATGAGGCTGGCACTTCGGGAGGTCATGATGGCGGGGGCGCTGAAGGCACGGATGGCGCCAGGGATGTCAATGGGCGTCGAGGCGGAAGCGGGCCATGGCCGCCACCAGGTCGCGGGCCTGGCTTTCCAGGCTGGAGGCGGCCGCGGCCATCTCCTCCACCATGGCGGCGTTCTGCTGGGTGGACTGGTCCATCTGGCCGATGGCTGCCACCACCTGGGACAGGCCCAGGCTCTGGTCGCGGCTGGCGGTGCTGATCTCGCTGACCAGGGCGGTGACGCGGTGGATGGCCTGCACCACCTGGCCCATGGTCTGGCCGGCGGTATCGACCTGGCCCGTGCCCTGCTCGACCCGCTCGACGCTGGCGCCGATCAGGCCCTTGATCTCCTTGGCCGCGGCGGCCGAGCGGCCGGCCAGCGAACGCACCTCGGCCGCGACGACCGCAAAGCCGCGGCCCTGTTCACCTGCGCGGGCCGCCTCGACCGAGGCGTTCAGGGCCAGGATGTTGGTCTGGAAGGCGATGCCGTCGATCACGCCAACGATTTCGGTGATGCGATGGGCCGCCTCGGAAATTCCCTGCATGGTGGCCACCACCGCACCCACCTCGTGGCCGGCGCGTTCGGCCACGCCGGTGGCCTCGCGGGCCAGGGCATCGGCCTCCTGGGCCCGCCCGGCGTTCTGGCCGGCAGTGTCGCCCAGCTCCATCATGGTGGCCGAGGTCTGCTCCAGGGTGCTGGCCTGCTGCTCGGTGCGGGCCGAGAGGTCGCGGTTGCCCTGGGCGATCTCCTGGCTGGCCAGGGCCACGCCCTGGGCCGAATGGCGCACCTCGCCCACCACCTTGCTCAGGCTGCGGCGCATGTGGCCCAGGCGGGCCACCATGCTGGTCTCGTCGCCCTGGGCCACGGCGATGCGGCGGGTCAGGTCCCCCTCGGCCACCGCGCCGGCCAGGGCCACCACCTCGCGCGGCTCGCCGCCCAGCGGGGCCAGGGCGCGGCGCACGGCAAAGCCGATGAGGAAGAAGAGCAGCAGCTGCAGCACGGCCTGGCCGGCCCAGAGCAGCAGGTCGATGCGGCGGATGGCCGCCATGTCCTCGCTCACGTCCACCACCACGTTGACGGCGCCCAGCACCGTGCCTTCATCCACGGCGTGGCAGGACAGGCAGCGCGACTCGCGGTAGAGCTTGGTGCCGATGGAAGGCAGCACGGCCCGCAGGGTGTCACGGCCTTGCGCGTCGCGGGCCTGGGCGATCGCGGTCTTGCCAGATTCGAGCACCTGGCGGTCCAGCGCGTCACGCGCCTGCTCCTCGGGCAGGCCGGGGCCGTATTCGTCATCGAGGCCCTTGGCGCGCACTATGCGCAGCTCCAGCAGGTGGTCCGACACCCCCATGCGCTTGAGGAAGAGGGCCCGCGCCTTGGGGTCGCTGATGACGTCGTGATCCTCGATCTTCACGTCCATCATCGTGTTCAGGCCGTTGTTGACGCTGTCGGCCACGCTCACGGTGCGCTGCTGGGCAGCATGCAGGGCCTGGTCCTTCAGGTGCTGGCCGATCCAGATCTGCAGGCCCAGCAGGATGACGAACAGGAAGGCCTGCACCATCACCTGCACCTGGCGATGCAGCGGCAGATGGGCCCACCAGCCGCGCAGGCCGTCGGCCGGCGGTGTCTCCGGGGCGACGGCGGACCGGCCCGGACGGGCCAGCCCGGTGGACGCGGAGGAGGAGGGAAGGACGTGGCTCACGGTGTCTCTCTGCAGCTGGCGGCCAGGCCGGCGCAGGGCCGGCGGCGCCTGCTGCAGCAGCAAGGGCCACCCTCACCAGGCACCGGTTGGCCAGGACGGATGGGCGGGGAGGATGATCCGGCGGGCGGCCTGCCTGGCCCGCCGCGGGCGGGTGTTCCGCGGCTGTGGCTGCAGGTGCTGATCCATCGATGGCTGGACCGATGGTGCCCGCCGTGGCGCGACCCGATCGCCGGTATTGAGGCAGGCCTCAGGGGCTAATCGATGGGGAGGGCGGCTGACTTGATCGCGGGCAGGGACCGGCATCCATCGCCCGCGAGCGAGCCACGGCGCTCACTGCGCCAGGGTCATGTGGCGGCGCCGCTCGATGTAGCCAGGCTGGGCCGCGGCCGTGTCGTCCGGGCAGGTGGCGACGGCATTGCAGGCCACGGCGTCAAGGGTGGTGACGCGCAGGGTCTGCGGCGTGCCGGGGGCGGATTCGCCCTCGCGGTAGCTCAGGCTGCTGCAGCTCACCGTGACGCGCATGCCGGTGTCGGCGCGCAGGTCCAGGGTCTGGCTCTGGCCGCTGCAGCTGGTCCAGCTGCCCTTGAGGGCCTGCCAGGCGCCCCAGTCGGTGCCGGCGCGGGCGGCCTGCTGGGCCCGGGCGCCGAGCAGGGCCTGGGCCTGGTCACTCTGCAGCCCACCGCCCACCCGCACGATGGCCGCGGCCAGGGTGGCCAGCAGCACCAGCACCACGATGACGGCCACGCTGCCCAGGCCGCGGGCGGGAGAGTGATGCACGCTGCTCATGGCGCGTTGTCCACATGGGCGCCGTGGGCCAGGGTCACGGTCTCGCCGCGGCGGCGCAGCTGCAGCTGCAGCCAGACATGGCCGTGCTGCTGGGTCGCCCCCTGGCTGGGGTTGTAGACGAACTGGCAGCTCGCCACCTGGGTGGCCAGCACGTCGCCCGCGGCGGCGTTCGGGCAGCTGCTGGGGTAGGCCGCCTGGTAGCCATAGCCGGCCAGACGCAGCAGGCGGCCTCGGGCATTGCCATCGCCGTCCACGCTGCCGTCGGCCCCTTCGCACACGTAGAACACCGGCCCCTGGGCCGCCGGCACCACCAGGAAGCGCCCGCCGTCATAGCCATTGGGGAATTGCGTGGCGGCGATGCTGATGCGCAGGCTGCCCTGGCTGGCTGCCGGGGTGCTGAGGGCCGTGATGCTGGCGCGGTTGCTGCCGCCATAGACCTGCTCGGGCGACTGGTTGCCCACCACCACCTGGTCGCCCACGGCCGGCAGGGCCGGGAGCGGGCCCAGCACGTCGAAGCTGCTGGTGCTCTGGGTGGTGTCCAGGCGCGCGGCGCAGTTGGCCGCCGGGCCGCAGCCCGGGCTGGCATCGGCCTGGGTGTCCGGCCCGGCG
The DNA here is from genome assembly GCA_046046045.1 of Pseudomonadota bacterium. Classification (GTDB taxonomy): domain Bacteria; phylum Pseudomonadota; class Gammaproteobacteria; order Burkholderiales; family Burkholderiaceae_C; genus Sphaerotilus. Next base: position 6,569 of record JBJOKP010000076.1, read on the forward strand.
CGGTAGCGCCCCCCGGTGCTGGCCGGCAGCAGCTCGATGCAGCTGGCCGCCGGGATGCGGATGGCATTGGGCACGCCGGCACGCAGATCGCGCGTCAGGCGGCGCAGGGCCAGGTCGGCCTGGGCCACCAGGTCGGCCCGCGAGCGGGTGGCGAGGTAGGCCTCCAGGGCCGGGCGGGCGAAGACCGTGAGCGTGGCGGCGATCACCCCGCCGATGAGGATGACCAGAATCATCTCCACCAGGGTGAAGCCATGCGAGCGCGGGGCGCGCACGGGCAGGACCAGAGGGCGTGCCTCAGCTCGCATAGTCGGTGCGCCAGCCGGTCAGCTGCAGGCTTTCTCCGCCGCGGCTCACGGTGATGACGATGCGCTTGGCCGCGGCCACCCCGGCCAGGGCCTGGACCTTGACACTGATGGCCACCGAGTAGCCGTTCAGCGCCGTGAGCCGGCTGCCGTCGCTGGCGCAGACGTAGCCGCTGGTGGCATAGCCGTCGTAGTCGGTCAGGTCGTTGTAGAGGTCGCGGGCGCAGGCCGCCGGGGCGCTGTTGGCCGCCGGGGTGTAGGGCTGCAGCTGCACCTCCTCCATCAGCTCCTCGGCGATGGCCAGCAGCTGCAGGCGCACCGCGGCATCCCCCGAGCTGCGCGTCACCTGGCCGAAGGCCAGCATCACCCCGGCCAGGCCCACGCCCAGCACGAGTATGGCGATGACCATCTCGACCAGGGTGAAGCCGCGCTCGGAACGCGCGGGGAGGGGACGGGCAGGGCGGCGCATCGTCGATGGGGAGGCAGACAGGCCGATCTTCGGCCTCGCCACGCCGTGGCGATCACTCGAGATGACCGGTTTCCCCGACCACCAGGATGGCCGCCGGCGAGACGCCGCTGCTGCTGCTGACCGCCAGGGTCCAGCGCGTGGTGGTGGTGCCGGCGGCATCGCGGGTGATGCGGCCATCGGGCTGCAGGTAGAGCGTGCCCGCCGGGCTCAGGCTGAAGCTGCTGCCGCCGCTGGCCGGCGTGCCGGTCTGGCCGTCCACGCCGGGCAGGGTGGCGCTGCAGCTGCCGCCACGGCTGGCGGCCAGGCTCAGGCTCAGCAGGTTCGTGCTCACCTGGGCGCAGACCAGGCGGCGGTGGCTGGTCGCCACGGCCTGGCCGTGGCGCAGGGCGGCGATGAGGGCGTCGCGGTCGGCATCGGCCCGGCCGGCCAGGGCGCCGCCCAGGCGCGGCAGGGCCACCACGGCCAGCACGCTGGTGATGATGAGCACGGCGATGAGCTCCGTCAGGGTGAAGCCGCGGGCCTGGTGCAAGACGGCGCTGCGACTCGCGTTCGCAAGTAGGCCGCCAAGGCGGTCAGAAGATCTCGCGCACATGCACCGTCTTCCGGGTCTCGGCGCTGTAGATGCCGAAGCTGGCGCGGGCACTGGGGTCGCTGGCCCAGCCGGTGGCGCAGGCGCCGTTCTGCGCGCGCAGCCAGG
>JBJOKP010000077.1:0-7958 GCA_046046045.1 Pseudomonadota bacterium
GCCGTCGTGAGGGTCGGGCGCACCGTGCTGGGAGATGCCGAGCAGGGCCGCCTTGGTCTTCTCAAAGGGATAGACGAAGACCTTGGTCGGGTCGGCCGGCCGGGGCCGGTAATCCATCGGCAGCATGTTGGCACCGTAGCGGGCCAGCGCATCGCCTTCCGGGCGCAGCGGCTGCTGAGAATGCTGCTCGCTGCGCTCGGCAAAGCCGGCGTCGAGGAACCGCACGATGGGAATGTCCAGCCCGTCTAGCCAGACCACCGGCTGGTCGCCCAGGTTGCCGTGGTCGTGCCAGGTCCAGGCCGGGGTGATGATGAAGTCGCCGCGGCGCATGGTGGTGCGTTCGCCGTCCACCGCCGTGTAGGCACCCTCACCGTCTAGCACCAGCCGCAGGGCCGACTGCGTGTGGCGGTGGGCGGGAGCGACCTCGCCCGGCAGGATGAGCTGCAGGCCGGCGTAGAGCGATTGCGTGATGCAGGACTGGCCGCGCAGCTGCGGGTTCTCAAGGATCAATACGCGACGCTCTGCCTCCTCGGCGGTGATCAATTGACCAGCCTCCATCACCTGCTCGCGCAGCTCGGAGTAATGCCACAGATGGGCGGCGGCGGGCGAGCGCGGCTGGGGCGGCACCAGGGCGCCAAGCACCTCCCACAGCGGGGTCATGTGGCGGCTGCCGATGCGGTCGTAGTACGCGGCGCGTTCGCGTGCGGCGTCGGGCGAGAGTTGGGCGGGGTGCATGGGTTGGTGTCTCCTCAGGTGCCTTGGGTATAGAAGGCGTCGGCGTAGATGTGTTCGGCCACTAGGCCCTTGCGGCGCGCCACGACAGTGGAGGCCTCGACCATGGGCGGCGAGCCGCACAGGTAGGCGCGCCAGCCACTCAGGTCTCCGAGGTCTTGCTCGATGGCATCGGTGACCAGGCCGCAGCGCTGGGTGGCCGGGTTGCCACCGGAGGTCACCACGACGTGCACGGTCAGGCCGGCATGTGCACGCTGGAGTTCTTCGAGCCAGTTCATGCCGTAGATGTCGCGCGGCGAACGCACGCCGAAGTACAAGTGGATGGGGTTGGCCATGCCCTGGGCGATGGCGCCGCGGATGATGGAGAGGATGGGCGCCAGGCCGGTACCGCCAGCCACGCACAGCATGGGTCCCTCATGCTTGCGGCGTAGATAGGCCGAGCCCAGCGGCCCGCTGACCTTGACCGAGTCACCCACCTTCAGGTCGTGGGCGATATAGCCGGTCACACGCCCGTCCGGCACCAGGCGCACGTGGAACTCGAACAGTCCGTCGTCGCTCAAGCCAGCCATGGAATAGGGCCGGGCGTGCTGCGGCGTGAACTGCAGCTGTACATACTGACCGGGAGAGAACTCGATGGGCTTAGCCGGCTTGATCACCAGGCGCTTGATGTCGTGGGTCAGGTCCTCGATCTTCTGCACGGTGGCCTTGACGATGCGTGCCGGGTGGACCACCACCTCGTCGGGCTCGGGGATCTCGATGGTGCAGGGCTGGGTGATGTAGGTCTGGCACGCCAGCACGACCTTGTCGTCGCCTTCCAGCGGGTGTTGCTGCACGCCGCTGCCTTCCATCACCTCGCCGTCCAGCACCCGGCAGCGGCAGGTGCCGCAGCGCCCGGCCATGCAGGAGTAGGACATCGGCACCTGCGCCGCCTGCAGGGCTTCCAAAAGGTTGGCGCCGGGTTGAACCCGGATGACGCGATTGAGAGGTTGAACGAGGATGTCCATGGCGGCCTTGATGCAGTGGCCGGATCATTGCCTCTTTGCCTCATTCCGAAAATAGAATGAAATGAATGTGATACATCACCCGCGGTGATGTGAATCCTCCGTGACATCGACCCATGGAACTCACCGACATCGATCTCAACCAGCTGGTGCTGTTCCAGCAACTCATGGTGGAGCGCCGCGTGTCCAGGGTGGCTGACAAGCTGGGGCTGACGCAGTCGGCGGTCAGCAACACCCTGGCCAAGCTGCGCCGGCAGTTCGGCGACGACCTGTTCGTGCGCACCCCGGCGGGCATGATGCCAACCGCCTTTGCCGAGCAGCTGGCCGAGCCCATAGGCTACGCCTTGGGCATGATCCATAGCGGCCTGAACCAGAACGCCCGCTTCGACCCTGCCAGCGTGAAGCGACCAGTGACCATCGGCATGACCGACATCGGCGAGATCGTCTTCTTGCCCGACCTGGTTGAACGCCTGCGCCAGGAGGCCCCGGGCGTGTTGCTCAGCACCGTGCGCACAACTGCCACCACGCTGCGCGACGACATGGAGACCGGCAAGGTCGACCTGGCCATCGGCCCGCTGCCCCAGCTCAAGGCCGGCTTCTTCCAGCGCCGGCTGTTCCAGCAGCGTTATGTGTGCCTGTTCAGGAAGGGCCACGCGCTGGACCGCAAACGCATGACGCTGGACGACTTCAAGGCCGCCGAACACCTGGTCATCGTGTCGGCCGGCACCGGGCACGGCAAGGTGGACGACCTGATCCGGCGCGCGGGAGTGATGCGCACGGTGCAGCTCACCATTCCGCACTACGTCAGCGTGGGCCATCTGCTGCGCCGCACCGACATGGTGGCCACCGTCACCGAGCGGCTGGCCGAGAGCCTGGTCGAACCCTTCGACCTCACCTACCGGCCCCACCCGATCGAGCTGCCGGAGATCGCCATCAATGTCTTCTGGCACGCCAAGGTGCACCGCTCGCCGGCCCACCAGTGGCTGCGTGGCGTGGTGTTCGATCTATTTGGAGAGGACAAGTCCACCGAAGCTTCCAACTCGAAGCGGCGCACGGGCAGCTGACCCTCCTTCGGCTGGGACTGGACCGCCCAGCCATCACGGCCGGTGATGTGCCACATTCCTCTCACGCGATTTGCGTGGAAACCGTGACGCGAGACGATGCAACCCGCCAGTTGGCGCCGCAGACATGTCGTCAGCCTGCGTAGCTGGACCGCACCCACGACGCATCGAGATGAATCACCTTCCGAGCCTGTCACTCATCCAGTCACGCCCTGCTCGCCTGGCGCTGGCCCGCCAGCGCTTTTTCGAAGAGGGCCAGGCGCCGACCGGCCTGGTCGGCAGCGAGGTGTTCGAGTCCTGGTCGCGCTGCCTTCGGCTGCACGGTAGCCCGCAGCGACAGGTGGTCTTCGAGCCGGTCACGGCCAGTCGCACCCAGCTGGCCCTGCTGAAGAACCGCAGCCTGCACCAGGCCTGGATGAGTGAAGTGCCGGGCCTGGAAGCCTTGCTGGGCAGCACCAGCTGCTCTGCCATGTTGACCGACGCCACCGGCGTGATCATCGGTTCGTGCTGCTCGGGTCGACCGCATGAGTCGCTGGTGAGGGTGGCACACCGCATCGGCGTGAACCTGTCGGAAGACGCGGTCGGCACCAACGCCCCCGGTGTCAGCGCCCGAACCGGCAAGGCGGTCTGCGTGCTGGGCGGCGAGCATTTCTTCGACGGCGTGCAGGACATGCATTGCGCTGCTGCCCCGGTGCGCGACATCCATGGCCGCGTGGCCGGCGTGCTTGACATCTCCAGCGAGTGCATTCCCTTCAGCTTCGACGCGGCCCTGGTGGTCGGCGTGTTCGCCAGTGCGCTGGAGTCGCGCCTGTTGGTGTCGCAATCCGCCGAACACCTGGTCATCCGTTTCCAGGTCACGCCCGACCTGCTGGACTCGGCCCTGGCAGCCCTGGTCGGCCTGGACGGCCAGGGCCGGATCGCCTGGATGAACCCGCATGCGCGCAGACTGCTGCAGGTGCCAGGTGCCCAGCCGGCCGAAGGCGCGAGCCCCGAGGAGGCCGGCCTGGGCCAGAGATGGACTCAGCTCGCGGCACTGCCGACCGACGGTGCGCGCCTGCTCACCCTACCAGGTGGCCTGAGCGTGTGGGCGCGTGCGGACATGCGTGCGCCGGACGGGCGGCGCGGCCTGACCACGCTGGCACCGCCTCCGTCCGCGAACAAGAGCTCGCCTTCTGCGCAGATCGGGGTTGCAAGCGCAGTCACGATGCCCGATGGCGCCGGCACATACGCAGCTGCCGTTCCTGCAGCGACTGAGACGAGGTCACCTGCTACGGTCCACACAAGCGCCAGAGTCGCCGATGTCATCGCGCCGGCAGCGGCCAGGACAGCATCCGCATCATCAGCAACGATGTGCGCCGCCACAAGGAAAAAGCTGCGAGAGTCCGACCTGGAATTCATCCAGCAGACTCTGCAGGCCTGCCAGGGCAATGTCTCCGAGGCGGCAAAACATCTGGGCGTGTCGCGCGGCCTGATCTACCGCCGTCTGCGCTCGGGCCGTGACAGCCCGAGCGCCCTCAGCTAACCGGCCGGCGGTGCCGCCTACCAGCCGTTGACGCTGCCGATGTAGAGCCAGATCGATTCCATCGTCTCGGGCTTGACGATGCCGCGCCAGGCCGGCATCTGGCGCTTGCCGTTGGTCACCGAATCGATGAAACGCGCCTTCTCGTCCTTGGGGAAGGTGCGCAGGTCGAAGTAGGCGCTGCTGGTCGTCACCAGGTTGATGCCGTGGCAGCGCGCGCAGGTGCCGGTGTAGGCCCGGCGCCCGGCCTCGGCGCTCGGCGCCGGGGCGGCAGGTGGTGCCGCGGCGGCGGACCCGCTCGGCGCCGCCGCAGCGGCCGGTGCCTCGGCCGTCTGGGCCTGGGCGGACAGGGACAAGGCCGCCGCCCACACGGCAGCGGCCAGGATCAAGCAAGGGCTCATCGCGGCAGGGCAAAGGTCCACAGCGAGCTGCCCGCCGGCACGTTGGCCAGTTCCGCGTCACCCGCCAGGGCGCCGTAGACGGTGGCCGCGCCACTGGTCACGGTGATGTACTGGCGGCCGTCCTTCTCCCAGGTGATGGGCAGACCGGAGATGCCCGAGCCGGTCTGGAAGCTCCACAGCTCGCGCCCGTTTGACGAGTCGTAGGCCTTGAATTGGCCGGTCTGCGTACCGGTGAAAACCAGGCCCGGCGCAGTAGTGAGCACACCGGCCCAGTTGGGTGACTTGAGCGGCACTTCCCAGGCCTTCTTGCCCGTGGCGGGGTTCCAGGCCACGAGCGAGCCGCGGTTGCCGTCAGCCGGCGCCACGAAGCCGCCCAGTTCCAGGCCCAGCCACCAGTTGGGGCCGCCGGGCTTGTCCTGCTTCACGTAGCGCACCTTCATGCCCAGGTCGACGGTGTTGAAGAACGCCAGCTTGCGCTTCGGGTCGAAGCTCATGGGCATCCAGTTTTTGCCGCCATAAGCACTGGGCCACACCTCGACGAAGTCCGCCATCTCCGGGTTCTTGCGGATGGTCTCGGTCATGGCCGTGGCGATGGGGCGGCCCGTCTTCATGTCGATGCCGGTCGCCCAGTTCACCGTGCGAGCGAACTGGTCGCCCTTGAGCAGTTTGCCGTTGCTGCGGTCAAGCACGTAGAAGAAACCGTTGCGGTTGGCCTGCATCACCACCTTGGTCGGCTTGCCGTCAAAAGGCAGCTCGGCCATCACCAGCTCGTTGACGCCGTCGTAGTCGAAGGGGTCAGCGGGCGAGAACTGGTAGTGCCAGACGATGTCGCCGGTCAACGGGCGGATGGCCAGCACCGAACCGGTGTAAAGCGCGTCTCCGCCACGCAGCGCGGCGTTCCAGGGCGCGCCGTTGCCCACGCCCCAGTAGACCAGGTCGAGTTCGGGGTCGTAGGTGCCAGTCAGCCAGGTGGGGCCGCCGCCGGTCTCGGCCGCGCCGGGCTTCCAGGTGTCGGCGCCCTTGTCGGTACCGGACGCGGTGGTCCAGCGGTGCCACTTCTTCGCCCCGGTCTTCAAGTCCCAGCCGTTGAGGAAGCCACGCGTGCCGTATTCGCCGCCCGAAATACCGGTGATGAGCATGCCGCCAGCGATCAGCGGCGCGTGCGTCATGCTGTAGCCCTGCTTGTAGTCGGCCGCCTGGACCTTCCACAGCTGCTTGCCGTCGGCCATGTTGATGGCCACCACATGGGCATCCAGCGTGGTGCGGTAGAGCACGCCGTCCAGCGCCGCCATGCCGCGCGACTGGATGCCGCAGCACAGGTAGCCGTTGATGTCGGCAGGTAGTTCGACCGGTACCTTCCACTTCTGCCGGCCGGTGACCGGGTCGATGGCGATGGTGTGTGAATGCGTCGCCAAGTACATCACCCCGCCGATGATCAGCGGCTGAGTCGACGCATTGGCGGAGTTGTCCAGGCTGAGGTTCCACACCGGCACGAGCTTGGCCACGTTGGCCGGCGTCACCTGCGAGAGGGCGCTGTGGCGCTGCTGGGACCAGCCCATGCCGTAGGTGGTTACGTCACCGCCCGTGGCTGCGTCTTTGCGCAGGTCCGACAGCGATTGGGCAGCGGCACCATTGGCCACCAGGGCAGCCATCAAGAGCAAGGCGGGGGCCCCAAGGTACTTCTTGTTCACGATCACGTCTCCAAGGATGGGCTGAAAGTTGAAGCGTAGGGTCGCCCCCCTCGAACAGGAACTCCGTGTCATCCCTAGGTACTGCCGTGTTCCGTTTCGCGACGAACAGTCCGTGTTCGACACGGAGGGCGCGCATCGGATGACCAACCAGATATGCACGCCTGTTCCGAAGCGATGCACACCAGATACCAGGGAATTCCCGATGTACGCCGACCTCGGGGCGACCAAGTAACTTCATGCCCAGCGATGTCAGCAGCACTGCTGGCCGTTGTGTGGCGCTTGCCGCACCCCTGCGTCGACCTCCATGGATCGATCGCCCCTCTTGAAGCAGGAATACAGCATGGATACCGCACTTCTCATCGACAACGTGCCGCGCAGCGCCGCAGCTGGCTCGACCTTCGAGCGTCGCCACCCCACCACGGGTGAACTTGTCACCCGCGCAGCCGCTGGTGGCGTGGAGGATGCCCAGGCCGCTGCCGATTCGGCTGCGCTGGCATTCAAGTCCTGGCGGCACACGGCACCGAGCGAGCGACGCCGGTTGCTGCTCAAGGCCGCCGACGCGCTGGAAGCACGCACGCCCGCCTTCATCGAGGCCATGGCCGCCGAAGTTGGCGCGTCTGCACTCTGGGCCGGTTTCAACGTCTACCTTGCCGCCAACCTGTTCCGCGAGGCTGCCTCGCTGGCCACCCAGATCCAGGGCGAGACCATTCCCACGGACAAGCCCAGTGCACTGTCCATGACAGTGCGTCAACCGGTCGGCGTTGTGCTCAGCATCGTGCCCTGGAACGGCCCAGTGGTGCTGGCGGCACGCGCCATTGCCTATCCTCTGGTCTGTGGCAACACTGTGGTGTTCCGTGCGTCGGAAGCCAGTCCCAAGACCCACATGCTGGTGGCTGAGGCGGTGGTCGAAGCCGGATTCCCGCCAGGCGTGCTCAACGTCCTGACCAATGCACCCCAGGATGCGCCGGAAGTGATCGACACCCTGATCGCGCACAAGGCTGTGCGCCGCGTCAATTTCACCGGCTCCACCCGTGTGGGACGCATCATTGCGCAGAAGGCGGCCACCCATCTCAAGCGTTGCCTGCTGGAACTGGGCGGCAAGTCGCCGCTGGTGGTGCTGGATGACGCTGACGTCGACGAAGCCGTGAAGGCCGCCGTGTTCGGTTCCTTCCTCTACCAGGGGCAGATCTGCATGTCCACCGAGCGCATCGTGGTGGACGAGGCCATCGCTGACGAGTTCGTCGCCAAGTTCGCAGCTCGGGCCAAGGAGTTGCCAGCGGGCGATCCGGCCAAGAACGCCGCCTGCGTCATAGGCCCGATGGTGTCGCGCGATTCCGGTCCCCGCCTCAATGCGCTGATCGACGATGCCCTCAACAAGGGCGCAAGGCTGGCGGTCGGTGGCCATGCCGACGGTGCCGTGATGCCCGCCACCATCGTGGACCATGTGAAGCCTGGCATGAAGATCTATGACGAGGAGACCTTTGGTCCGATCACCACGGTTGTGCGGGTCAAGGGCGTGGCCGAGGCGGTCTCGGTCGCCAACGACACGGCCT
>JBJOKP010000078.1:0-7954 GCA_046046045.1 Pseudomonadota bacterium
GGCGCGGACCGCCCCACACGCCGATGATGATGTACATCGGGATCAGGGTGGCCTCGAAGAAGACGTAGAACAGCAGGCCGTCGGCCGCGCAGAACACGCCCACCATCAGGCCGGACAGGATCAGGAAGGCGCCCATGTACTGGTGCACCCGCTCGGTGATCACCTCCCAGGCCGAGATCACCACCACGATGGTGATGAAGGCGGTGAGCAGGACGAACCAGACCGAGATGCCGTCCACGCCCAGGTGGTAGCGCACGTTGAAGCGCTCGATCCAGGGCAGGTTCTCCTGGAACTGCAGGGCCGGCGTGGCAAGGTCGAAGCCGCTGCCCACCAGGGGCAGGGTGACCAGGAAGCTGAGCAGCGCGCCGACCAGGGCGAGCCAGCGCACGGCGTTGGCGTTCTGGTCACGGCCCAGGGCCAGGATGGCGGTGCCGAAGGCGATCGGCAGCCAGATTGAGAGCGAGAGATAAGCCATATTCCGTGTTCCCGCCTCAGGCGTGCATGAGGACGAACCAGGTCATCAGCGCCACCACACCCACCAGCATGACCATGGCGTAGTGGTAGATGTAGCCGGTCTGTCCCAGGCGCACCACCGCGGAGATCCAGCCCACCAGGCGAGCCGAGCCGTTGATTGCCAGACCATCGATCAGCGTCTGGTCGCCACCCTTCCACAGGCCCTTGCCGATGAGGCGGGCCGCAGCGGCGACGATGTTCTCGTTGATCCAGTCGAGGTAGTACTTGTTCTCCATCACCTTCACCAGCGGCGCCAGGGCCCGTGCGAAGGCTGCCGGGATGGACGGCGCCACCATGTAGAAGACATAGGAGACCACCACGCCGGCCAGGGCCAGGATGAAGGGCAGCGATGTGAAGGCATGCAGGCCCATGGCGACGGCGCCGTGGAACTCGTGCGCCAGCTCTTGCATGGCCGGGTGCAGCTCGTTGTTGACGAAGATGGCGTCCTTGAAGAAGTCGCCATGCACCAGCGGGGCTATGGTGAGGTAGCCGATCACCACCGAGGGGATGGCCAGCAGCAGCAGCGGGGCCGTCACCACCCAGGGCGACTCATGCGGCGTATGGGCATGGCCATGGTCGCCGTGGTCGTCGTGGGCATGGTCGTCATGCGCGTCTTCTGGAGGGAAGGGCTTGTGATGGAAGTTCTCCTTGCCGTGGAAGACCAGGAAATACATCCGGAAGCTGTAGAAGGCCGTGACGAAGACGCCGATGATCACCGCGCCGTAGGCCAGATGGGCCGCTGGCAGATGGCTGGCGTGCACCGCCTCGATGATCGAGTCCTTGGAATAGAAGCCCGAGAAGAAGGGCGTGCCGATCAGCGCCAGGCTGCCCAGCAGCGAGGTGATCCAGGTGAGCGGCATGTACTTGCGCAGGCCGCCCATGTTGCGGATGTCCTGATCGTGGTGCATGCCGATGATGACCGAGCCGGCCGCCAGGAACAGCAGGGCCTTGAAGAAGGCGTGGGTCATCAGGTGGAAGACCGCCACCGAATAGGCCGAGGCGCCCAGGGCCACCGTCATGTAGCCCAGCTGGGACAGCGTCGAATAGGCCACCACACGCTTGATGTCGTTCTGGATGATGCCCAGGAAGCCCATGAAGAGCGCGGTGATGGAGCCGACGATCAGGATGAGGTTGAGCGCGGTGTCCGACAGCTCGAACAGGGGCGACATGCGCGCCACCATGAAGATGCCGGCCGTCACCATGGTGGCGGCGTGGATCAGCGCGGAGATGGGGGTCGGGCCTTCCATCGAGTCGGGCAGCCAGACGTGCAGGGGGAACTGCGCGCTCTTGCCCATCGCGCCGATGAAGAGGCAGATGCAGGTGACGGTGATGAGCTGCCACTCGCCGCCGAAGGGCGTCGAATACGGGAAGGCCAGCTTGGCGTATTCGTCAGCCTTGGCAAAGGCCTCGGCGTAGTTGAGCGTGCCGGCGTAGGCCGCGATCAGGCCGATGCCCAGGATGAAGCCGAAGTCACCCACCCGGTTGACCAGGAAGGCCTTCATGTTGGCGAAGATGGCCGTGGGCTTCTTGAACCAGAAGCCGATCAGCAGGTAGCTCACCAGGCCCACCGCCTCCCAGCCGAAGAAGAGCTGGAGGAAGTTGTTGCTCATCACCAGCATCAGCATGCTGAAGGTGAAGAGCGAGATGTAGGAGAAGAAGCGCTGGTAGCCCGGGTCCTCCTCCATGTAGCCGATGGTGTAGATGTGCACCATGAGCGACACGAAGGTGACGACCACCATCATCATGGCGGTCAGGCCGTCGATGAGGAAGCCAACCTCCATCTTGAGGCCACCGACCACCATCCACTCGTAGAGCGTCTGGCTGAAGCGGGCGCCATCGGCGGCCACCGCCTTGAGCGTCATGGCCGAGATGATGAAGGCGATCAGCACGCCCAGGATGGTGACCACATGGGCGCCGCGGCGGCCTATGGTCTTGCCGAAGAAGCCGGCAAGCACCGCGCCGGCCAGGGGTGCCAGCGGCACGGCCAGCAGGGTGGAGGCAGAAAGCGTAGACATCGGGGTGCGAACCTTCCCTTAACCCTTGAGCGCGTCCAGCTCGTCCACGTTGATCGTGGCGCGATTGCGGAAGAGCACGACCAGGATGGCCAGGCCGATGGCCGACTCGGCGGCGGCCACGGTGAGGATGAAGAACACGAAGACCTGGCCGGCCATGTCACCCAGGTAATGGGAGAAGGCGACGAAGTTGAGATTGACCGCCAGCAGCATGAGCTCGATGGCCATGAGCAGGACGATCAGGTTCTTCCGGTTGAGGAAGATGCCGATCACCGACAGCGCGAACAGGATGGCGCCGAGCGACAGGTAATGACCGAGCGTGAGGCTCATGCTTGTCCTTTCGGGGCCGTGGCGGCGCCATCGGCAGCGGTGGCGGCCTGGGCAGAGGCGGGGCGCACCGGATCCATCTTGATGATGCGCAGGCGGTCGGCCTTCTTGGCCTTCACCTGCTGGGCGGGATCCTGGTACTTGGAATCCTTGCGCTTGCGCAGCGTGAGGGCGATGGCGGCAATGATGGCCACCAGCAGCAGCACGGCGGCGATCTGCAGCGGGAAGAGGTACTGGGTGTAGATGGCGATGCCCAACTGCTTGGTGTTGCCCAGCTGCGCGGCCTGGCTGGCCGCGGCCTGAACTGCCGGCACCTTGGCCAGCGAGGCCTCGGGCACGGCGAAGCCGCGCTTGAGGACCCAGGCCATTTCCAGGGCGATCACCGCGCCGACCGTGCCGGCCAGCGGGAAGTGCTTCCAGAAGCCCTCGCGCAGCGTGTCGATGTCGATGTCGAGCATCATCACGACGAAGAGGAAGAGCACCATCACGGCGCCGACATAGACCAGCACCAGCGAGATGGCGAGGAACTCGGCCTTGAGCAGCATCCACACGCACGAGGCGGTGAAGAAGGACAGGACGAGGTAGAGCGCCGCATGCACGGGAATGCGGGCGGTGATGACCCGGAAGGCCGAGAACAGCAGGACGGCCGAGAAGGCGTAGAAGAGCGCGGTATTGGTATCCATGTGCGTGTCCATGGTCATCGCTGAGGGGGCCTGGCAGGTTTGACGCGCATCACGAGGAGCCCAGGCAGTGCCGGGCTGGCTGCAGGACGCGCCGCGCCGCCGGGACGGGGCTCAGCGATAACGGGCGTCGGCCTCCTTGTTGGCTGCGATCTCGCGCTCGTAGCGGTCACCCACGGCCAGGAGCATGTCCTTGGTGAAGTAGAGGTCACCGCGCTTCTCGCCGTGGTAGTCGAAGATGTGGGTCTCGACGATGGAATCGACCGGGCAGCTCTCCTCGCAGAAGCCGCAGAAGATGCACTTGGTCAGGTCGATGTCGTAGCGCGTGGTGCGGCGGCTGCCGTCGGCACGCACATCACTCTCGATGGTGATGGCCATGGCCGGGCAGACGGCCTCGCAGAGCTTGCAGGCGATGCAGCGCTCCTCGCCGTTCTCGTAGCGGCGCAGCGCATGCAGGCCGCGGAAGCGCGGCGACAGCGGCGTGCGTTCCTCCGGGAACTGGACGGTGATGGTGCGCTGGAAGAAGTGGCGACCGGTCAGCTTCAGGCCCTTGAAGAGTTCCAGGAGCATGAAGCTCGACAGGAACTCCTTGAGCGAGAAGGGCGCGGCCTGTGGAGAGGTGGCGGCGGACATGGGTGGGATTTCCTCGGATCGCGGCGACGGTGGGATCAGGCGGCGAGCCGCTTACTTCCAGATGTTCCAGGGGCTCTGCATCCACAGGCCCACGATGACCAGCCACACCAGGGTGACGGGGATGAAGACCTTCCAGCCCAGACGCATGATCTGGTCGTAGCGGTAGCGCGGAAAGGTGGCACGGACCCACAGGAACATGGTGACCATGACGAAGGACTTGATGCCCAGCCAGATCCAGCCCGGGATGAAGTCGAGCGCGGCGATGGGCGAGAGCCAGCCACCCAGGAACATCAGCGAGGCCAGCACCGAGACCAGCCACATGTTGGCGTATTCGGCCAGGAAGAACATGGCGAACGACATGCCCGAGTACTCGATCATGTGGCCGGCCACGATCTCCGATTCACCTTCCACCACGTCGAAGGGGTGGCGGTTGGTCTCGGCCAGGCCGGAGATGAAGTACACGAAGAAGATGGGCAGCAGGGGCAGCCAGTTCCAGGACAGCACGCCCAGGCCCATGTCGGCGAACATGCCCTTGCCCTGGCTGGCCACGATGGCCGACAGGTTGAGGCTGCCGCTCACCATCAGCACCACCACGAAGGCAAAGCCCATGGCGATCTCGTAGCTCACCATCTGGGCCGAGGCGCGCAGCGCGCCCAGGAAGGCGTACTTCGAGTTCGATGCCCAGCCGGCGATGATGACGCCGTAGACCTCCATGGAGGTGATGGCCATCAGGAAGAGCAGGCCGGCGTTGATGTCGGCCACCACCACCTCGGGGCCGAAGGGCACGACGGCCCAGGCGGCCAGCGAGGGGCCGATGGTCATGATGGGGCCGAGGAAGAACAGGCCCTTGGCGGCGACGGTCGGGCGGATGATCTCCTTGAACATCAGCTTGACCGCGTCGGCGATCGGGGTCAGCAGGCCGTAGGGGCCGACCCGGTTGGGGCCTGGGCGCACCTGGGTCCAGCCGATGGCCTTGCGCTCCCAGAGCGTCAGGTAGGCCACGGCGCCCATGAGCGGGGCGACCAGCACGATGATCTTGATGAGGTTCCAGACCAGGGGCCACCACGGGCCGAGGCTGGCGCTGCCGAAGGCATTGAAGGCGTCGATCATGAGAGTTCCTGCTGTCCTCAGGCGGCGGAGACGCTGACCGTGCCGAAGGCCGCACCCAGCACCGCCGTGGCGGGCAGGCCGGCGGCGACGCGCACGGTGTTGGGCGCGAGGCCGGCATCACGTTCGGCGGTGAGCACAGCGCTGGCACTGCCCTGGCTGACCGTGACCTGGGCGGTCGCGGCCGAGCCCAGGCCCAGGCTGTCCCACAGCACGGGCGGCAGGCCCACCGGCACGGCGCGGGCATCGGCCGTGGCCTGCAGCGAGGGGGCACGCCGCACCAGCACGTCGGTGGCGTAGATGGGCACGTTGCTCAGGCGCTCCAGTCCGGCCGGCGCCGCCGCGCCGCCCTGGTGGGCCACGCCGCTGGCGTTGGAGAGGCGCTGGGCCAGCTGGTCCAGGTCGCCATAGGCCTCGGCCCGCACTTCCTCGACCGTCTCCTGTTCGAAGCCGGGCAGGCCGAGCAGGTTGCCCAGCACGCGCAGCACCTTCCAGCCCGGACGAGCCTCGCCCAGGGGCTTGACCACGCCGTGGAAGTTCTGCACACGGCTTTCGGCATTGACGAAGGAACCAGCGGTCTCGGCAAAGGGCGCGATCGGCAGGATCACGTCGGCATGTTCGACATTGCTGTCGAAGGGGCTGAAGCTCACCACCATCTCGGCCGCGGCCAGGGCGGCGGCGGCCTGCTGCGGGTTGGCCGCATCCAGCACCAGATCGGTGTTGTAGAGCAGATAGGCCTTGCGCGGCTGGGCCAGCATGGCGCCAGCATCCAGGGCGCCAGTGGCACGCGGCTGGGCGCCGACCAGCTGGGCGCCGACCGAGTTGGCCGCCTCGCCCAGGAAGCCCAGGCTGGCGCCGGTCTGTTCGGCCACCCAGTTGGCCAGGGCCAGCAGTTCGCTCGCCTGGGGATGTTGGGCCACGGCATTGCCCAGCAGCACGGCCTTGCGTTCACCGCTCAGCAGCGCGTCGGCCATGGCCTGGGCCTGGGCACCGGGCTGCACCGCCAGCGAGGCGCTCACGCCCTTGGCGATGGCGATGGCCGCCGAGAGCTCGACCAGGGCCTGGGCCCAGGACGAGGGCGCGCGCAGCAACTGGCTGGCGATCGGCAGCTTCCAGTCGTCAGCCACGGCATGGATGCGATGAATCTGTGCGCCGCGACGGGCGGCATGGCGCAGGCGGGCCGCGAAGAGCGGATGGTCCTTGCGCAGGAAGGAGCCGATCACCAGGGCCTGGTCGAGCTGGCTCAGGTCGGCGATGGCGCAGCCCAGCCAGCGCACGGCCTTGGCGTTGTCGCCGTCGGTGCGGAAGTCGGCATGGCGCAGGCGATGGTCCACGTTTTCGCAGCCCAGCGAACGCACCAGCTTGCCCAGCAGGTAGAGTTCCTCGGAGGTGCTGTGGGCACTGGCCAGGGCGCCGATGGCGGCCGCACCATGGTCTCCCTTGATGTTCTTCAGGCCGTTGGCGACATATTCCAGCGCCACGTTCCATTCGACCGACTGCCACTGGCCGCCCTGCTTGAGCATGGGCTTGGTGACGCGGGCGTCGCTGCCCAGGGCCTCATAGCTGAAGCGGTCGCGGTCGGCGATCCAGCATTCGTTGACGGCCTCGTTCTCCAGCGGCACCACGCGCAGGACCTTGCCGTTCTTGACCTGCACGATCAGGTTGGCACCGGTGGAATCATGCGGGCTCACGCTCTTGCGGCGCGACAGTTCCCAGGTGCGGGCGCTGTAGCGGAAGGGCTTGCTGGTCAGCGCGCCCACCGGGCACACGTCGATCATGTTGCCCGACAGCTCGGAGTCGATGCTCTGGCCGATGAAGGTGGTGATCTCGGAATGTTCGCCGCGGTGGAGCATGCCCAGTTCCATCTGGCCGGCGATCTCCTGGCCGAAGCGCACGCAGCGGGTGCACTGGATGCAGCGGCTCATCTCCTCCATGGAGATCAGCGGGCCGACGTCCTTGGGCAGCACGACGCGCTTTTCTTCCTCGTAGCGCGAGGCCGACTTTCCGTAGCCCACCGCCAGATCCTGGAGCTGGCATTCGCCGCCCTGGTCGCAGATGGGGCAGTCCAGCGGGTGGTTGATGAGCAGGAACTCCATCACCGACTGCTGGGCCTTGAGCGCCTTATCGCTCTTGGTGCGCACGATCATGCCCTGGCTCACCGGGGTGGCGCAGGCGGGCATGGGCTTGGGCGCCTTCTCCACGTCCACCAGGCACATGCGGCAGTTGGCCGCGATGCTCAGCTTCTTGTGATAGCAGAAGTGCGGGATGTAGGTGCCCGCCTTTTCGGCCGCATGCATCACCATGCTGCCTTCGGTCACCTCGACCTTCCGGCCGTCGAGTTCGATTTCGATCATGTTCGGCTTACCGTTGAAGACCCACCGAGGTCAGACGTATGCGGGGACCATGCAGG
Source organism: Pseudomonadota bacterium (assembly GCA_046046045.1). Lineage (GTDB taxonomy): Bacteria > Pseudomonadota > Gammaproteobacteria > Burkholderiales > Burkholderiaceae_C > Sphaerotilus. The sequence continues at coordinate 7,683 of JBJOKP010000078.1, forward strand.
TCTTGTGGTCGATGTGGTGCGCGAACTCGTCGCGGAAGTGCTTGATCATGCCGCGCACCGGCATGGCGGCCGCATCACCCAGGGCGCAGATGGTGCGACCCATGATGTTCTCGGCCACGTTGTCCAGCAGGGCCAGATCCTCATGCCGGCCCTGGCCGTGCTCGATGCGGCTGACCAGGCGGTAGAGCCAGCCCGTGCCTTCGCGGCAGGGCGTGCACTGGCCGCAGCTCTCGTGGGTGTAGAAGTAGGACAGGCGCAGCAGACTCTTGACC
>JBJOKP010000079.1:0-7881 GCA_046046045.1 Pseudomonadota bacterium
GCTCCTCAAGATCCGCGGCAGCGAGATCCAGCAGCGCTACACCGAGCTGATGATGCTGGCCGCCGGCCCCTATGCCCTGCCCTACATCCACGAGGCCATGGACGCCGGCTGGCAGGGTGACGCCGGCCTGGGCGGCGCCTGGCCCGGCGGCGCCAGCGCCCACTGCGCCCCGCTCGCCTCGGTCTACTTCAACTACCGCAAGACCACGATCTACGGTGGCAGCAACGAAGTGCAGCGCAACATCGTGGCGCAGACTGTGCTGGGCTGAGGCCGGACACAAACAGTCCTGAGGACTGTTTGTGCCTACCGAAGCGGCGAGCGTCCCGCTCGCCGTGGAGGAGAAGTGGCAGCACGACGACCTTCAGCAAGGTTCGTTTTCTGGAGACAACAATGGATTTCGACTTCACCGACGACCAGACCGCCCTGCGTGACGCCGTGCGCCGCTGGGCCGACAAGGACTACACCTTCGAGCGCCGCCGCAGCATCGTCAAGGCCGGCGGCAGCAGCCGCGAGGTCTGGGCCGAGCTGGCCGGCCTGGGCCTGACCGCCCTGGTCATCCCCGAGGACCAGGGCGGCCTGGGCCAGGGCCCGGTCGACGCCATGGTGGTGATGGAGGAACTGGGCCGCGCCCTGGTCACCGAACCCTTTGCCGCCATCTGCCTGATGGCCCCGGCCGTGCTGGCCCAGGCCACGCCCTCGCCCGCCGTGGCGCGCTGGCAGCAGGGCATTGCCGATGGCAGCGAGCGGGTGGCCATGGCCCTGCAGGAGCGCGCCGCGCGCTACGACCTCACCCAGGTCGCCACCCGGGCCGTGCGGGCCGGAGACGACTGGCAGATCACCGGCAGCAAGAGCCTGGTGCCGGCCGGCACCGAGCTCGGCGCCTTCATCGTGCCTGCCGTCGTGGAGGGTGAGGGTGTGGGCCTCTACCTCGTGCAGTCGCACCAGGCCGGGGTCAGGACCCGCGGCCATGCCCTGCAGGACGGCTCGGCCGCGGCCGAGCTGCAGCTCAGCGGCGCCAGCGCCAGCGAGCTGGTTCCGGCCGGTGCGGCCGGCCTGGCCGCCCTGGAACTGGCCCGCGACGTGGGCATCGCAGCCCTCTGCGCCGAAGGCGTGGGCGCGATGGAGCGACTGCTCGAGCTCACAGCCGACTACATGAATACGCGCAAGCAGTTCGGCCAGGCCATCGCCAACTTCCAGGCCCTGCGCCACCGCGTGGCCGACATGAAAATGCAGCTGGAGCTGGCCCGCTCCATGAGCTACTACGCCACGCTCAAGCTGGGCGAACCGGCGGCGGCGGCACGGCGCCGCGCCCTGGCCCAGGCCAAGGTGCAGCTGGGCCAGAGCCTGCGCTTCGTCGGCCAGCAGGCGGTGCAGCTGCACGGCGGCATCGGCGTGACCGACGAATACGTCGGCGCCCACTACTTCAAGCGCCTCACCTGCATCGAGCTCAGCCTGGGCGACACCCTGCACCACCTGGGCGTGGTGAGCGAGACCATGGGCGAGACGGCCGGCGTGTTCGCCTGACGCCGCCAGGCTGTCGATCGGCTTGGCCATGGATACTGCCGCCATGAGCCCGCTGACGCTGCCCTCACCCTACCCCGGCCAGATCACCGACATCGCCGGCCTGATGCTGGGCCACGCCCAGCTGACCGGACGGCCCAGCGGCTGCAGCGTGCTGCTCTGCCCCCAGGGCGTGACCGCGGCCGTGGATGTGCGCGGCGCGGCGCCCGGCACCCGCGAGACCGAGCTGCTGGCCCCGGGCAACCTGGTGGAGCAGGTGCACGCCATCCTGCTGACCGGCGGCAGCGCCTATGGCCTGGATGCCGCCGGCGGCGTGATGCGCTGGCTGGAGGCACAGGGCCACGGCCTGCCGGTCGGCCACGCGCCCGATGGCTCGCCGCTGCGGGTGCCCATCGTGCCGGCCGCCGTGCTGTTCGACCTGGCCGTGGGCGACGGCCGCCTGCGTCCCGGTGCTGCCGAGGGCCATGCCGCCTGCGTCGACGCCTGGGAACGCGCCCGCAGCGGCACCCCTGCGCCCTGGGGCAATGTGGGTGCCGGCTGCGGCGCCACCGTGGGCAAGCTCTACGGCCCGGCCCAGGCCATGAAGGGCGGGCTGGGCAGCGCGGCCATCGAGGTGGAAGGCATACGCGTGGCGGCATTGGCGGCGGTCAACGCCGTGGGGGATGTGCGTGATCCATCCAGCGGCCGGTTGCTGGCCGGCGCCCGGCGCGAGGATGGCCAGGGCCTGCGCGACATCCAGGCCAGTTTCGTGGCCGGCGACCTGCCGGGCTGGCGCATGGGCGTGGCCCGCGTGGCCGGCAGCAGCGGCGCGGCCGGCAGCAGCCCGCTGCCCGGCACCAACACCACGCTGGTGATCGTGGCCACCGACGCCAGGCTGGACAAGGCGGCCACCCGCCGGCTGGCCGTGCAGGCCCATGACGGCCTGGCGCGCAGCATCCAGCCGGTCCACACCGCCCTGGACGGCGACACCGTCTTTGCCCTGGCCACCGGTGGCGCCAGCGCCCCGTCGCTCTCCGGCCCGGTGCTGGGCGCCCTGGCGGCCGAAGTGACGGCCCGGGCGGTGGTCAACGCGGTGCTGCATGCCCAGGGCCTGCCGGGCTTTCCGGCGGCGCGGGACATCACCGGGCGCTGAGCCTCGCCTCAGCGTCAGCCCGGAGCAGCCGGCTGAGCGGACTGCGTCACATCCTGACCGCAGCCGCAGGCGTCGAAGGCCGTGGTCACGCCCGCACAATTCGCGCGGTTCGCCGGGCCCATGGCCTGCCTTCGCTCTTCAGCCCATCAACGGTCGCCACATGACGGCCGACTGCCACTCCCATGACCCACGCTGAACTGCCTGCTCTGACCCGTCGCCGGATCCTGGTCCGGCTGATTCGATCCGGCCTGGCTGCCGCCCTGGCCGCGACACTGTCCGGCCTCCACGTTCCCGCCCTGGCGGCTGCCGCGGACTCGGCGCCGGTCTATCCGCCCATCGTCTTCGTGCATGGCAATGGGGACAACGCAGCCAGCTGGACGACCACGGTCTGGCGCTTCGAGAGCAATGGCTGGCCGCGCGAGCGCCTTTTCGCGGTCGACCTGCCCTATCCCCTGGCACGTGACGACGACACCAAGGAGCAGCCCGGCCGCAGTTCCAGCACCGAACAGCGTGCCACCCTGGCCGCCGAGGTCGACAGGGTGCTGGCCGCCACCGGCGCCAGGCAGGTGGTGCTGATGGGCAACTCGCGCGGCGGGCTGACCATCCGCAACTACATCGCCAATGCGGGCGGGGCGGCCAAGGTCTCGCACGCCATCCTGGCCGGCACGCCCAACCATGGCGTGTGGGCCCTGCCCAACTTCCGCCCTGGCAACGAGTTCAACGGCGCGGGCCCCTTCCTCAAGGCGCTCAATGCGCCCAGGGCGGCTGATGGCAGCCTGCTGCCGCTGGCCGCGGCGGCCAGCAGCGCGGGGGCGGCTTCGGCGACAAGCGCCGGAGCATCCGGCGCCACATCCGCTGCCCCGGCGGGCCTGGAGATCACGCCCGGTCCGAAGTGGCTCACGCTGCGTTCGGACGGCAATGACAAATATGCCCAGCCGGACGGCTCCGCCATCGGTGCCAAGGGCATGAAGACCCACGTCACGGCCGAAGGCCCGGCACTGGCCGGCGCCGAGAACCTGGTGCTACCTGAGCGGGACCACCGCGAGACGGCCTTCCACCGCGATGCCTTCCAGGCCGCCTGGCGTTTTCTCACCGGGCGCGAGGCCACGGTGGACATCACGCCCGAGGCCGCGATCACGCTGGACGGCAAGGTCACCGGCGTGAGCGGTGCCGGCCCCACCAACCTGCCGGTGCCGGGCGCGCAGCTGACGGTCTATGCCATCGACCCGGCCACCGGTCAGCGCCGCGGCCAGGCCCTGCTGCAGAAGACCGTGGGCGAGGACGGCCGCTGGGGGCCGCTGAAGACCGACTCGAAGACCCACCTGGAGTTCGTGATCGAGCAGGGCGGCAACCAGATGGCCGTGACCCACATCTTCCGCTCACCGTTTGCCCGCTCGTCGTCGGTGGTTCATCTGCGGCCCGAGCGCATGCTCTCGCTGGAGGTCGGCGCCAGGGCGGTGGTGATCTTCTCTCGTCCCCGGGGCTACTTCGGGCTGCCGCGCGACACCGTGCTGCTGGACGGTCAGGGCGGCCTGCCAGGCCTGAGCACGGGCGTGGCCACCGCCGCACAGAGCCGCTCCATCCTGCGCGAAGGAGATCGCAAGGTGGTCGGCCAGTTCCGCTCCGGCGCGATCGACGAGACCGTGGTGGGCTGGGCCTGGCCGGCGGGCAAGGACAAGGTGGTCACGGTGCTGGAACTGCACCATTGAAGGACCAGGCGGCGCCTGGCTGGGGGTCGACGGGGCGCGGATGACAGACACTGCCGGCCCCGACCTCCAGCCACCCGAGCACGCCGCCCCGCCATGCCGCCTCCCACCTCCAAGACCCCGGCCCTGCGCACGCTGGCCGACATCCTCTTCAGCCAGGGTTTTGGCAGCCGTCGGGTCTGCGACGGCCTGGTCGATGCCGGCCTGGTCGAGGTCAACGGTGAACGGGTGGACGATCCCGCTGCCCGCTTTGCGCCGCAAGGCCTGGTGCTGACCGTGGAGGGTGAGACCTGGCCGGTGCACGAACGCGCCCTGGTGCTGCTGCACAAGCCGGTCGGCTACGAGTGTTCGCAGAAGCCGCGCCACCATCCCAGCGTGATGAGCCTGCTGCCGGCACCCCTGCGCCAGCGTGGCGTGCAGCCGGTGGGCCGGCTGGACGAGGACACCACCGGCCTGCTGCTCTTCACCGACGACGGCGCGCTCATCCACAAGCTCACCCACCCCAAGCGCCATGTGCCCAAGGTCTACCACGCCCGCACGGCGCGGCCACTGGACGAACTGCAGGTGAAGAAGCTGCTGGCCGGCGTGGTGCTGCGCGACGACCCGGCGCCGGTGCAGGCCCTGGCTGCGGAGATGCGCGGCGAGCATGAACTCGCCCTGACCCTGGCCGAAGGCAAGTACCACCAGGCCCGCCGCATGGTGGCGGCCGTGGGCAACCATGTCGAGGCCCTGCAGCGCGTGGCCTTTGGCAGCCTGCTGCTGGGCGACGATCTGCCCGAAGGCCGCTGGCGCTGGCTCACCGACGTGGAAGAGGCCGCCCTGCTGGCCACGCCCAAGGCGGCTGGACCCAGCCCCTGAATCCAGCAGGGACCGACGGAGCCCGGGTAAGCTGAAGCGATGAGCCCCCCGCACCGCAGCAACTGCCCCTCTGACAACGCTCTTCCGGCCCAGGCCCTGGACCGCGCCCTGGCCCTGCTGGCCCAGGCCGAGGCGGGTGGCCTCCGCATCCTGGGCCTGGTCGGCCCGCCGGGCGCGGGCAAGTCCACGGTGGCAGCGGCCCTGCTCGCTGCGATCGAGGCCCGGGCCCCGGGACTGGCCCAGCTGGTGCCCATGGACGGTTATCACCTGGCCCAGGCCGAGCTGGAGCGCCTGGGCCGTGCCGCCCGCAAGGGTGCGCCCGACACCTTCGACGCCGCCGGTTATGCCGCCCTGCTGGCCCGCCTGCGCGCCGGTGGCCCGGCCACGGTCTACGCGCCCGAGTTCCGCCGCGAGATCGAGGAGCCCATCGCCAACGCCGTGCCGGTCCATCCCCACACCCGCCTGGTCATCACCGAGGGCAACTACCTGCTCATGGGCGAGGCGGGCGACGGCGGCTGGGGCGAGGTGCGGGGCCAGCTCGATGCCTGCTGGTATGTGGAGGTGGATACCGCCCTGCGCCTGAGCCGGCTGATCGCGCGGCATGAGCGCTTCGGCCGCTCGCCCGAGGCGGCGCGCGCCTGGGTGGCGCAGACCGACGAGCCCAATGCCCGCGCCATCGAGGCCACGCGCCATCGGGCCGACTGGGTGCTGAGCTGGTGCTGAGCTGTTGACGAGCCCGACGCCCGCCACCCGGGCGATCCCGGGCCGGGGCGGGCGATGCAGCTGCCGATAATGCCGGCCATGCAGGTCTTTCGTGGCTTCCATCATCCCGGCATTGCGCCGGCCTGCGCCCTCACCATCGGCAACTTCGACGGCGTGCACCGTGGCCACCAGGCCATGCTGGCCCTGCTGATCAACGAGGCGCGGCATCGCGGCCTGCCCAGCTGCGTGCTCAGCTTCGAGCCGCATCCGCGCGACTTCTTCGCCCAGAAGCTGGGCAAGCCCGAGCTGGCCCCGGCCCGCATCGCCACCCTGCGCGACAAGCTGCAGGAACTGGAGCGCTGCGGCGTGGACCAGGTGGTGCTGCTGCGCTTCGATCAGGCCCTGGCCAGCCTGCCGCCCGAAGACTTCATCACCCAGGTGCTGCAGCAGGGCCTGGGGGCACGCTACGTGCTGGTGGGCGACGACTTCCGCTTCGGCGCCAAGCGGGCCGGCGACTACGCCCTGCTGGATGCCTCGGGCGCCCGGCTGGGCATGGACGTGGCCCGCATGCTGAGTTATGAGGTGCATGGACTGCGCGTGTCGAGCTCGGCCGTACGCACTGCCCTGGCCGGCGGCGACATGGAACGCTGCGCTGCCCTGCTGGGCCGGCCCTACAGCATCAGCGGCCATGTGCAGCATGGCCGCAAGCTGGGCCGCCAGCTGGGCGAAAGCGCGAGTGGCCGCAGCGACGGCTTCCGCACCCTGAACCTGCGCTTTCCCCATGACAAGCCGGCGGCAAGCGGCATCTACGCCGTGCAGGTGCACGGCCTGGTGAGCGGGGCGGAAGGCCAGTGGGCCGACCGGCCGCTGGCCGGGGTGGCCAGCCTGGGCGTGCGGCCCACGGTGGAGGACGCCGGCCGGGTGCTGCTCGAGACCCACGTCATCGACTGGCCGGCCGAACTGGGCCGCGAGGGGGGCTACGGTAAACTCGTGCGCGTGGAACTGCTGCACAAACTGCGCGACGAAGCCCGCTACGACGGGCTGCCGGCCCTGACTGCCGCCATCGCGCAAGACCTCGTCAACGCCAAGCGCTGGTTCGCGGACCGCGCGGCCGGCAGCCGCGTGGGCAGCCACACGGCCGAACGGCGCCAGACGACGCGCGACCGAATTCAGGCGCAGCGCTGAGCGCTGCCGCCACCACCGGGCGCGCCTGCACCCGCCCTCGACGCACCGAGGCCGCAGGCCACCGCGACGGCCACCTCTACCGCTGCCGGGGCCATTTCCCCTCCGCTCTCCCCTCCGCTTCCCGAACGGCTCAGCGCGTTCCCATCCCGCGCGGGTGTGGGACCCAGCAAGCCGCTCACCGATCTCCCTGCCTACGCGTCGCGACGCCAGTCGCCCACGGCCATGAACACCACCTCCTCCACCGCCCCCGCGAAATCCGCTGACGACAAGGCGGCCGGCGCCGACAAGGCCAGCCCTTACCGCGCCACGCTCAACATGCCCGACACGCCCTTCGCCATGCGGGGCGACCTGCCCAAGCGCGAGCCGGGCTGGGTCAAGGCCTGGGACGACGCGGGCCTCTACCAGCGCCTGCGCGACGCCCGCCACGGCGCCCCGCTCTTCGTGCTGCACGACGGCCCACCGTACGCCAACGGCAAGCTGCACATCGGCCATGCGCTGAACAAGGTGCTCAAGGACATGATCGTCAAGGCGCGCCAGCTGGCGGGCTTTGATGCGCAATACATCCCCGGCTGGGACTGCCACGGCCTGCCGATCGAAAACGCCATCGAGAAGCTGCACGGCCGGCACCTGAGCCGCGACGACATGCAGGCCAAGAGCCGGGCCTACGCCACCGAGCAGATCAACCAGCAGCGCGAGGACTTCAAGCGCCTGGGCGTGCTGGGCGACTGGGCGCGGCCCTACCGCACCATGGACCACGCCAACGAGGCGGGCGAGATC
>JBJOKP010000080.1:0-7808 GCA_046046045.1 Pseudomonadota bacterium
ATCGACCACCTCATCGAGACCGATCCGCCCCGCGCCAGCCAGATGCAGAAGCACCTCATCGCCCTGCTGCGTGCCGCCATGCCCAGCCTGCGCGAAGCCAGCGACGGCGGAGCCCGCGACCTGGGCCGCGAGCTGGACATGGTCAAGCCCTACATCGAGATCCTCAAGGTGCGCATGGAAGAGCGGCTGGACAGCCAGATCCTGGTGCCCGAGGGCCTGCTGTCGGCCGAATTCCCGCCCATGATGATCCAGACCCTGGTGGAGAACGCCATCCGCCACGGCCTGGAGCCCAAGCCCGAAGGCGGCCGCCTGAGCGTGAGCGCCGAGGTGGCCCACGGCCAGCTGGTGGTGCGCATCATCGACACCGGCATTGGTCTGGCCGAGACTGAGACCAGCACGACCACATCCACGGCCACGGCTGCCGGCAACAGCGCGCCGGCCCGCTCCGCCGGCGGCCTGGGCCTGGCCAACATCCGCGAACGCCTCGCCCTGCTCTACGGCCGCCAGGCCCGCCTGGAGCTGGTCCCGCTGCGCGCACCCGACGGCACGGTTTCCGGCACCATGGCCACCATCACCCTGCCCTACCGCCCCCTGGCCACCCCCGATGTCTGACACCTCACGCCCTGCCGACGCCGTGGCAGCCCCACGCGCCGTGATCGCCGACGACGAACGCCTGATGCGCGAGCAGCTGCGCACCCGCCTGGCCGAGGTCTGGCCCGAGCTGCAGATCGTGGGCGAGGCCCGCAATGGCCAGGAGGCGGTGGACCTGGTGGCCGCCGCCCTGCCCGATCCGCCCGATCTAGTCTTCCTCGACATCCGCATGCCGGGCCTCACCGGCATCGACGCGGCGCGCGAGATCGCCCAGCTGCCGGTGGCCGAAGACGCCTGGCTACCCGAGATCGTCTTCCTCACCGCCTACGACCAATACGCCGTGCAGGCCTTCGAGCAGGGCGCCTGCGACTACATCCTCAAACCGGCCGACCGCGAGCGCCTGGCACTGACGGTGCGCCGCCTGCAGCAGCGCCTGGCGCTGCGGCGCCAGCCGCCGGACGCACCCGCAGCGGCGGCGGCGCCCGCCATGGCCTCGCTGCAGGTGCTGTTGCATCAGCTGGCCGGACAGCTCCCGCTCGCCCAGGGCGGACTGGCGACGGGAGGAGCTGGCGTGGCGGGCGGCATCGGCGCGGCCGGTGGCGCCGCACCGACCGGGGCGGCACAACCTGGACGGGCCTATCTGGACTGGATCCAGGCCAGCGTGGGCGCACAGATCCACATGATCCCGGTGGCCGAGGTGCTCTTCTTCATCTCCGACGAGAAATACACCCGGGTGCAGACGCCCAAGGTCGAGGCGCTGATTCGCAAGCCCATCAAGGAACTGGTGGATGAACTCGATCCGCGCATCTTCTGGCAGATCCACCGCTCCACCCTGGTGAATTGCCAGGCAATTTCAGCGGTGATGCGGGACGAGCGTGGCCGGCAACTCGTGCTGCTGCGCGATCACGCCGAGAAACTCGAGGTGAGCCGCAGTTACAGCCATTTGTTCAAGAGTATGTAGGGTTTGTCGAGGGTATTTGATTCGACAAACTATCGACAATTCAAATATCTGCCGGTGCTCAGCAGGTGCAGGCCGTGGGCACCACGACCGGACGCTCATACTCCAGGCCGATCATGGCGCGGGCATACAAGTAATTGCGCATCGTGCAGGCCGGCAGGGCATCGAGATTTACCCGACCCTGATCATCACAGGGGAAGGCATACCCTGCTCCATTCTGGCGCAGTGGCACAAACCGGACTTCAAAAGGCGTGAGGCCTGCTGCGGCCGAAGCGGCAGCATATTGATGCAAGGGGTCGACGGAGTCCACGGTGTCCACAGGTTGGAAGGGCGTGAATGAAGCTGACGTGTATCCCTGGGATAACTTGTTTGAAATCAACTGGACGTGAGGTTCGGAGTTCTGCCTTGCGGATGGCTGACAGCATGCCGGAAGCCCTGTTGCGGTGCAACATGACGTTGCCGAAATGCAGCGTCTTGATGCATACACCTAAACCCTAGCTGGACAGCAATTGATCAATCCGGCAGAAAACGCATGGACAGATCGACGGCCTGCACATGTTTGGTGAGTGAACCGACGGAAATCCGGTCCACCCCACATTCGGCCAGTTCACGAATGGCGGCCAAGGTGGCCCCGCCCGAATACTCCAGCACCGTGCGGCCACCGCCGGCGCGATGCGCCCGCACCCAGGCGGCGGCAGTGCGGATGTCCGCGTGGCTGAAGTCGTCCACCAGCAGCAGGTCCACGTCTTCGTCCAGGGCGATGCGGGCCTCGACCAGGGTCTCGGCCTCGGTCATCAGCGGCACGCCAAACCCCAGGGCACGGGCGTTGCGGATGGCGGCGGCAATGCCGCCGGCCGCGGCGATGTGGTTCTCCTTGATCAGGAAGGCGTCGTAGAGGCCCATGCGGTGGTTCACCCCACCGCCGCAGCGCACCGCGTATTTCTGCGCCCCACGCAGGCCAGGCAGGGTCTTGCGGGTGTCGACGATGGCGCAGCCCGTGCCGGCCACGGCCTCCACATAGCGGCGGGTCACGCTGGCGGTGGCCGAGAGGGTCTGCAGGAAGTTGAGAGCCGGGCGCTCGGCCGTCAGCAGGGAGCGGGCCGGGCCCTCCAGCACGAAGAGGCGCTGGTCGGCCACCACGGCCTCGCCCTCGTTCACGGCCCAGTCGATGCGGATGGCTGCATCGATGCGTGCACACACCGCCTCCACCCAGGGCCGGCCGCAGACCACCGCCGCCTCGCGCACCAGCACCTGTGCGCGCGACCGGGTGCCGGCAGGCACCAGCGAGGCCGTGACATCACGGCCCCCCACATCCTCCCGGATGGCCAGATCGACGATGGCCTCGATGTCCGCCGGCGCAGGCGGCTGCAGGGACGAGGTGATCGGGCTCAGGGTGGGAACGTAGGGCGTGGTCATGGCAGGGGCGAGGGTAGTCGGATCACAGCCGCGGGCTGCGGGCGAGATTGTGACCATGCCAGCGGCCGGCCTCGGTCAATGACCGAACAGCCTGGCCTGCTCCGGCGTCAACCGTCGATGGCCGCCGCCCGGCTAGGTATTTGTGCGGCTTGCCCGTGCGAGTGGCGCGGGCAGACTTCGGCCGGCCCACGCTGCCGGGCAGAGCCATTGGCACCCGGCTTGCTATTCATTTCCAGCCTGGTCACCCGCAAAGGAATCCCCCCATGAAAAAGACCCTTGTGCTCGCCGCCACCGTCCTGGCCAGCCTGTGCGCCGCCCCGCTCGCCCATGCCGGCAAGACGCTGGACACCATCAAGCAGCGCAACCAGCTGATCTGCGGCGTCAACCCCAGCCTGCCGGGCTTCTCGGCCGCCGACAGCCAGGGCAACTGGGCCGGCCTGGACGTGGATGTCTGCAAGGCCATCGCCGCCACGGTGCTCGGCGACGCCAGCAAGGTGAAGTGGGTGCCGCTCAATGCCGCCCAGCGTTTTGCCGCCCTGCAATCGGGCGAGATCGACATCCTCAGCCGCAACACCACCTGGACGCTGACCCGCGACGCCTCGCTGGGCCTGCACTTCACCGGCACCACCTACTACGACGGCCAGGGCTTCATGGTGCCCAAGAAGACCAAGATCACCAGCGCCAAGCAGCTCAAGGGCGCCACGGTTTGCGTGCAGTCCGGCACCACGACCGAAAAGAACCTGACCGACTACAGCAAGTCCGCCGGCCTGAAGATCAAGCCCGTGGTCTTCGAGACCCAGGAAGCCACCAACAAGGCCTATTTCGCCGGCCGCTGCCAGGCCTACACCACCGATGCCTCGGGCCTGGCCTCGGTGCGCAACAAGGAAGCGACCAATCCGGATGACCACCTCATCCTGCCCGAGCTGATCAGCAAGGAACCGCTTGGCCCTTCCGTGCGCCGTGGCGACGACGAGTTCTTCGCCATCGCCAAATGGGTGGTCTTCGCCCTGATCGAGGCCGAGGAATACGGCATCACCAAGGACAACGTCGACCAGATGAAGGCCTCCAGCCAGGACCCGGTGGTGCAGCGCATCCTGGGCACCAGCGAGGACACCGGCAAGCTGCTGGGCCTGGACAAGGACTGGGCCTACCGCGCCATCAAGGAGACCGGCAACTACGGCGAGATCTTCGAGCGCAACGTCGGCCCCAAGTCGGCGCTCAAGCTGCCGCGCGGCGCCAACAACCTGTGGAGCAAGGGCGGCTTCATGTACGCCCCGCCGGTGCGCTGATCGCGCACCCCGCCCGCTGCTGCTGAGACTCTGAACCGCCCCGCCCCGGCCATGTCGTCCAGACCGCCCCCGCCCACCCGCCGCCTCAGCTGGCGCAGCCAGGCCCTGCGCGGCCTGGTCTACCAGGTCATCGCCCTGGCCCTGCTGATCGCGGCGGGGGCCTATCTGGTGCACAACACCCTGGACAACATGCGCTCGCGGGGCATCCAGAGCGGTTTCGACTTCATCCTGCAGCCAGCTGGCTTCTCCATCGGCGAAAGCCTGATGGAATTCGACTCCTCGGAGAGCTACCTCAAGGCCTTTGCCGTGGGGCTCTCCAACACCTTCCGGGTGGCGCTGACCGGCATCGTGTTCGCCACCACCCTGGGCACGCTGGTGGGCGTGGGCCGGCTCTCGCGCAACCTGCTGATGCGCTCCCTCTGCGGCGCCTACGTGGACGCGCTGCGCAACATCCCCCTGCTGCTGCAGCTCTTCATCTGGTACTTCGTGCTGACCGAGCTGCTGCCGCCCATCGAGGAAGCACGACTGCTGCTGCCGCATGTCTTCCTGAGCAAGAACGGCCTGCAATACCCCATCCCCACCTGGCATGGCGACCATGTCTACACCCTGGCCGGCCTGGCCCTGGGGGCGGTCGCGGCCGTGTTCTGGTGGCGCCATGCCACGCAGCGGCGCATCGAGCTGGGCCGCAGCACGCCGCGCATGTTTCCCGCCGCCCTGCTTTTGTTCGCCCTGCCCCTGCTGGCCTGGTGGCTGGCCGGCCGGCCGGGCGAGTTCGACCTGCCCGAGAAGACCGAGATCAACCTGGTGGGCGGCGGTGCGGTCACGCCCGAATTCCTCACCGTGCTGCTGGGCCTGACCTTCTACACGGCGGCCTACATCGCCGAGGTGGTGCGGGCAGGGGTGCAGGCCGTGCCCTTCGGCCAGCACGAGGCCAGCGCGGCCCTGGGCCTGAGCCGTGGCCTGGAGCTGCGCCTGGTGCTGCTGCCCCAGGCCCTGCGGGTCATCATCCCGCCCATGACCAACCAGTACCTCAACCTCACCAAGAACTCATCCCTGGCAGTGGCGGTGGGCTACCCGGACCTGGTCTCCATCTCCAACACCTCGCTCAATCAGACCGGCCGGGCCATCGAGTGCATCGCCGTGGTGATGGCCTGCTACCTCACCCTCTCCCTGCTGACCTCGGCGGCCATGAATGCCTACAACCGGCGCGCGCAGCTGAAGGAACGCTAGGCGGCTGCCTGGGGTTGTTGCCTTAGCGCCAGCCACCGGCCGTTTGTCGCTCCAGGTCTGTTCCCGCTTCGCCGCCTGCCAGCTTTCCCGCCCGCCTGCCTTTCCGCCCGTCTGCCTGACCCCCTGCCGCCGTGACCGCCACCTTCACGCCCATCGAGAGCCGACCACCGCCGCGCAGCCAGCGGGGGCTGATCGCCAGCCTGCGGCTTCAGCTCTTCGATGGCCCCTGGAACTCGCTCACCACCCTGCTGATCCTGGCCCTGGCGGCCTGGGCGCTGCCGCCGGTGTGGCAGTGGGCGGTGGCCAATGCTGTCTTCGCGCCGGACAACGCCGCCTGCCGCGCCGCCCATGCCGCCGCCAGCAGTGGCGCCTGCTGGGGCGTGGTGGCCGAGAAGGGCCGGCTCATCATCTTCGGCCGCTACCCCTATGCCGAGCAGTGGCGGCCCCTGCTGGCCTGCGGCCTGCTCATCGCCCTGCTGGTGGCCAGTTGCCTGCGCGCTTTCTGGAAGCCCTGGCTGGCCGCCCTCTGGGTGGGCGTGCTGGTGCTCTTCCTGGGCCTCATGCGCGGCGGCGTGGCCGGCCTCACGCCGGTGGAATCGGCCCAGTGGGGCGGCTTCCCGCTCACCCTGCTGCTGTCCACGGTCAGCATCGTCGTGGCCTTTCCCATCGCCGTGCTGGTGGCGCTGGGCCGGCAGTCGCGCCTGCCGGTGATCCGCAGCCTGTGCGTGGTCTACGTGGAACTGGTGCGGGGCGTGCCGCTGATCTCGGTGCTCTTCATGGCCAGCTTCATGTTCCCGCTCTTCATGCCCCACGGCGTGAGCATCGACGTGCTGCTGCGGGTCATCATCGGCATGACGCTCTTCACCGCGGCCTACCTGGCCGAGGTGATACGCGGCGGCCTTCAGGCCGTGCCCAAGGGCCAGATCGAGGCAGCCCAGACCCTGGGCCTGACCTACTGGCAGACCGCCCGCATGATCCTGCTGCCCCAGGCCCTGCGCCTGGTGGTGCCGGCCATCGTCAACAGCTTCATCAGCGCCTTCAAGGACACCTCGCTGGTGACGGTGGTGAGCATGTACGACCTCACCGGCGCCCTGCAGCTGGCCCTGGGCGATGCCGACTGGCGCAAGTTCTTCCTGGAAGGCCAGTTCTTCGTCGCGGCCTTCTACTTTGTCTTCTGCTTCTCGGTCTCGCGCTACAGCCGCTGGATCGAGGCCCACCTCAACACCGGCACGCGTCGGCAGTGAGCGCTGCGGCAGCTGCCCTCCCCTTCCCGTCCATCCACCACCACCATGCCGGATCCGACCAGCGCCCCCATCATCCGCTTCGAGCAGGTCAACAAGTGGTACGGTGACTTCCATGTGCTGCGCGACATCGACCTCTCGGTGGCCCAGGGTGAACGCATCGTCATCTGCGGGCCCTCGGGCTCGGGCAAGTCCACGCTGATCCGCTGCATCAACCGGCTGGAGGAACATCAGGCCGGCCGCCTGTCGGTGGACGGCATCGAGCTGGGGGACGACGTCAAGGCCATCGAGGCCATCCGCGGCCGGGTCGGCATGGTCTTCCAGCAGTTCAACCTCTTCCCCCACCTCACGGTGCTGGAGAACCTGACCCTGGCGCCCATCTGGGTCAGCAAGGTGCCACGCAAGGAGGCCGAGGAACGCGCCATGCAGCAGTTGAAGCGGGTGCGCATCGTCGAGCAGGCGCAGAAGTACCCGCTGCAGCTCTCGGGCGGCCAGCAGCAGCGCGTGGCCATCGCCCGGGCGCTCTGCCTCACGCCGCGCATCATGCTGTTCGACGAGCCCACCTCGGCCCTGGACCCCGAGATGATCAACGAGGTGCTGGACGTGATGATCGAGCTGGCCGGCCAGGGCATCACCATGCTCTGCGTCACCCACGAGATGGGTTTTGCCCGCTCGGTGGCGGATCGGGTGATCTTCATGGACCATGGACAGATCGTCGAGCAGAACACGCCCGACGAGTTCTTCCATCACCCGCAGAATGAACGGACCAAGGATTTCCTCTCCAAGATCCTGGCGCACTGATCATCCCGCCGGTTCTTTGTCCTCCGCATGCCCACTCCGGTCCACTCCATCACGTCACCACGTCTTGCGTACCGCTTCAGCCTGGCGCTGGCGGCCACCCTGCTTCTGTCGGCCTGCCAAGGCCTGGGTGCCAACCCGGTCACTTCCACGGCCCCTGCCCTGCCACCGGCGCCTGCCGGGCTGGAGCCCGTCGCCCGCCTGGACCTGATGGCCTACATGGGGCGCTGGCACGAGGTGGCGTCCTACCCCAACTTCTTCCAGCGCAACTGTGCGGCCGATACG
>JBJOKP010000081.1:0-7805 GCA_046046045.1 Pseudomonadota bacterium
TCCAGGCATTCCAGGCCGAGTTCGAGCTTGCTGAGCTTGCGTTCGGTCTCGACCAGGCGGACCTCCTCCTTCACCATCACCTCGCGCTGGGCGGCGGTGGCGTCCTTGGGCAGGGCGTCCAGCCGGGCACGCACGTCCTTCAGGTCGGACAGGGTCTGGTCACGCTGGCCGACCGTGGCCTTCAGCCGGGCCTGGGCGCTGGAGAGGCTGGCCTCCAGGCCCTTGCGCTGCTCGTCGAAGCCCTTGGTCATCGCCTCGAGCTTGGCCTCGTGCTGCCTGCCCAGTTCGCCCAGGTCGTTCTTGAGCTTGTCCTGGGCCTTCTGCTGCTCGGCCAGGGCGGCCTTTCCGGCCTCGTCCAGGCGCTTGAGCTCGGCCCGGGCCTCTTCCAGCCCGCGCGAGCCGAAGTGCCAGCCCAGCCAGGCCGCCAGCACCAGGGCCACGCCGGCCAGGATGCCTCTGAGGGTGTTCATCATGGATTGCCTTCCTCCTGCTAGTTCCTGCACAGGTGAGTGTGGGGTGCGGTGGTGAGCCCGACCGGGCCGACCGCCGGGCCATTATTGGAGGCCGGCCCGGCCGCCATGCGGCTGTTTCATTTCTGGCCGGCACGGGGCCCGGCCGGGCTGCCACATCCCGCGGCAGGTTCAGGCCGCCGCAGGATGCAGTCCGGCCACACCCAGCCAGGCGTCCAGCGGCGTGGGGTCGGCCAGCAGGGCCTTGCTGGGGGCGCGGTAGGCAATGCCGCCGCGGTCCAGCACCAGGGCCTCGTCGGTGATGGCCAGCACCAGCGCCGGGTGCTGCTCGATCAGGATGGCCGACAGCCCCTCCTGCCGCACCACCCGCTCGATGGCACGCAGCAGCTCCTCCACGATGATGGGGGCCAGACCCTCCAGCGGCTCGTCCAGCAGGAGCAGGCGCGGGTTCAGCACCAGGGCGCGGCCGACCGCCAGCATCTGCTGCTCGCCACCGGAGAGCTGGTGGCCGCCATTGCGGCGCCGCTCGGCCAGGCGCGGGAACAGCTCGAAGACCCGCTGCACCGTCCAGGCGCCCGGCCGGGCCACGGCGACGAGGTTTTCCTCCACCGTGAGCGACTTGAAGATGTTGCGCTCCTGCGGCACCCAGCCCAGGCCGGCAACGGCGCGCTCCCAGGGCGGCAGGGCCTCGATGGCGCGGCCGCCCAGGCGGATCTGGCCGGCATGGCGGGTGGCCACGCCCATCAGGGTCTCGACCAGGGTGGTCTTGCCCGTGCCGTTGCGGCCCAGCAGGGCGATGGAGCGGCCGGCCTTCAGGCTGAAGCTGATGCCGTCCAGCACCACGGCCTCGCCATGGCCGCAGCGCAGGCCGTCGACTGCGAGCAGCGCCTCAGCCATGGCTCACCCCCTGAGCCAGCCCCTGCGCCGCGGCCCGCTCGTGCCGCGTGCCAGCCAGCGAACTGCCGAGGTAGACGGCGCGCACCTCGGGGTCGGCGGCGATCTGCTCGCGCGGGCCTTCGGTGAGCAGGGCACCGCTCACCAGCACGGTGATGCGTTCGGCAAAGCTGAACACCAGGTCCATGTCGTGTTCGATCAGCAGCACCGCCACCTCGGCCGGCAGGGCCGCCAGGGTGGCGAGGATGTCGGCGCGTTCACCGGCGGGCACGCCGGCGGCGGGTTCGTCGAGCAGCAGCACCTGGGGCTGCAGGGCCACCGCGAGGGCAATCTCCAGCAGGCGCCGCTTGCCATAGGCCAGCTCGGCGGTCTTGCGGTCGGCACAGTCGTCCAGGCGGAAGCGGGCCAGCAGGGCCTCGACCTCGGCGGCCACCTCGCGGTCGTCCGCCAGGGCCTGCCACCAGCGCCGCGAGCGGCCCAGGCGCTGGCTCACCACCAGGGCCAGGCTGGCGCGCGGCGTGAGGCCGGCCCACAGCTGGTTGATCTGGAAGGTGCGCACGAGGCCGAGGCCGACGCGGCGGTGCGCCGGCAGGGCCGTGATGTCCCGCCCGGCCAGCTCGATGCGGCCGCTGCTGGGCGCCAGCACGCCGGTGAGCTGGTTGACCAGCGTGGTCTTGCCCGCACCATTGGGGCCGATGAGGGCTTGGCGGGCGCCGCGCCGCAGGCTGAGGCTGACATCGCGCGTGGCCGCCAGGCCGCCGAACTGCTTGCACAGGCCCAAGGTCTGCAGCACCACGGGCTCGGGCCGGGCGGCGTTCATGCGGCCTCCTTGCGGGCGCGAGTGAACCAGCGCCTGGGCGCAAACAGGCGTTCGCGACCGATGAGCATGAGCAGCACCAGGATGAGGCCGATCCAGAAGGTCCAGTACTGCGCCGTCCAGGCCGAGATCAGGTCGTGCATGAGCTTGAAGGCCAGGGCGCCGACGATGCCGCCCCACAGCCAGCCGGCGCCGCCGATCACCAGGGCCAGCATGACGTCGGCGCTGCGGTGGAACTCCAGCACGTCGAGCGAGGCGAAGCCGGTCGTCTGCGCCAGCAGGGCGCCGGCCGCCCCGGCAATCGCCGCCGCCGCGGTGTAGACCGCCGCCAGCCGGCCGGGCACCCAGAGGCCGATGGCGGCGGCGCGCAGGCGGTTGTCCCGCACCGCCTCGAGCGACACGCCGAAGGGTGAACGCACCAGGCGGTGCAGCAGCAGGAAGACGATGAAGAGCACGGCCAGGGAATAGAAGGACGCCGTGCGGGCGCCGAGGTCGAACTCGAAGCGGCCCAGCAGCGGGCCCATCACCACGCCCTGCAGGCCGTCGGCCCCGCCGGTGAGGCCGTCGAACTTGTTGGCCAGTTCCAGCAGCACGCCGGCCACGCCCAGGGTGACCATCAGCCGGGTGAGGTCGCTGCCGCGCACGATCATGGGGCTGGTGAGGGCCCCCAGCAGGCCGCCCAGGGCGGTGCCGAAGGCCAGGCCCAGCAGCGGGTCGGCGTTCACGTGTTTGGCCAGCAGGGCCGCGCCATAGGCCCCCACGCCGAAATAGGCCGCATGGCCCAGCGAGACGATGCCGGCATAGCCCAGCACCAGGTCCAGCGAGACGGCGAACAGGGCCAGGATGGCGATCTCGTTGATCAGCGCGGCCTGGCGCGGCAGAACGATGACCAGGGCCCAGAGCAGCGCCCAGGTCGCCATCTCCCAGGCGCGCCAGCCGGCCCGGCGCGGCCGGCGCCAGAACCCGGCATCGGCTGCCACATCAGCACGCCCGCTCATGCCCGGCCGCTCCGCACGAAGAGGCCCTGCGGGCGCCACAGCAGGATGACGATCATGAGGGTGTAGACGATGAAGCCACCCAGCTTGGGCAGGTAGTACTTGCCCAGCACGTCGGCCAGGCCCAGCAGCAGGGCCGCGCCCAGCGGGCCGGTGATGGACTGGCTGCCGCCCACGGCGCAGACGATGAGGAAATAGACCATGAACTTGAGCGGGAAGCTGGGGTCCAGGCCCAGGATCTCGGTGCCCAGCGCCCCGCCCAGGCCGGCCAGGCCCGAACCCACCGCAAAGGTGAGCAGGAAGATGTGGTTCACCGGGATGCCCAGGCCGGCGGCCACGCGCGGGTCGTCCACCGCCGCGCGCAGCCGGCTGCCGAAGCGGGTGCGGGTCAGCACCCTCTGCAGCGCCAGGGTGAACGCCACACACACCACCACGATGAAGAGGCGGTAGGCCCCGATGCCCAGCATGAAGGGCGTGTCGGCGAAGAACTCCCAGCGCTGCCGCAGCACCTCCGGGATCTGCACGTTCTGCTGCGAGCTGCCGACGGCCCAGTCCACCGCCGCCACCGCCATGAAGGTCAGGCCGATGGAGAACAGCACCTGGTCCAGGTGCGGCTTGCCATACATGCGCCGGTAGAGCGTGCGCTCCAGCAGCGCGCCCAGCAGCGCCGGCAGCAGAAAGGCCAGCGGCAGCACGGCGAAGAAAGGCCAGTCCATCCGCCGCGTCAGCAGCACCAGCACATAACCCCCCGCCATGGCGAAGGCACCATGGGCCAGGTTGACGAAGTTCATCAGCCCCATCGTGACCGCCAGGCCCAGGGCGAGCACGAAGAGCAGCATGCCGTAGGCAATGCCGTCGAAGAGCAGGGTCAGCATGAAGTCAACGGCACGGTGCGAACAGGCTCGGGCCGAGCCAGGTGCAAGGCAGGGGGCGGGTCACCAACGGCGAAGGCCGCACCCAGCCCCTCGGGGGCACGGGCGGCCATGGCGCCGCCCGGGGGCTCACTTCTTCGCCGGATCCTTCATCTGCGCCAGCGTGTCGAACTCGACGTTGAACAGCGCACCGTTCACCCGCTCGACCTTGCGCACGTACATGTTCTGCACGATCTCGCGGGTGGCGGGGTCGATGCTCACCGGGCCGCGCGGGCTCTCGAAGCTCTGCTTCTTCATGGCCTCGAGTAGGGCCTCGCCGCCCTGGCCCTTGCTGGCTTCGAGGCCCTTGGCGAGCAGCTGCATGCCGTCATACCCGCCCACGGCCATGAAGTTGGGGCGCATCTTGGCGTTGGCAGCCTGGAAGGCCTCGACGAACTTCTTGTTGATGGGCGAGTTGTGCGCGGCCGAGTAGTGGTGGGCGGTCACCACGCCCAGGGCCACGTCGCCCATGTCGGCCAGCAGGTCGTCGTCGGTCACGTCGCCGGTGCCGATGAGCTTGACGCCCGCCTTGTCCAGCCCGCGCTCGGCGAACTGCTTCATGAAGGCCGTGCCCTGGCCCGAGGGCAGGAAGACGAAGACCGCATCGGGCTTCTCGTCGCGCGTCTTCTGCAGCACGGGCGAGAAGTCGGGGCTGCGCAGCGGCGTGCGCAGCTTGTCGATCACCGTGCCGCCGCCGGCGGCGAACCGGTCGGCGAACCACTTCTCGGCGTCGATGCCCGGGCCGTAGTCGGCCACCAGGCTGACCACGCGCTTGACCTTGTTCTTGGCCGCCCAGTCCGCCATGGCTACCGCCGCGGTGGGTAACGTGAAGCTGGTGCGCACGATGTAGGGCGAGGCCTCGGTGATGCTGGAGGTCGCCGCGGCCATCACCACCAGCGGCGTCTTGCCCTGGGTGGCGATGGGGGCGGCGGCCAGGGCCAGCGGCGTGAGGCCGAAGCCGGCCAGGGCCGTCACCTTGTCGTTGACCACCAGTTCCTGCGCCAGGCGGCGGGTGGTGTCCGCCACGCCGCCGTCGTCCTTGAGGATGAGCTCGACCTTGCGGCCGGCCATGCTGTTGCCGTTCTGGGCCAGCCAGAGCTTGGCCGCCGCTTCGATCTGCTTGCCGGTGGAGGCAAACGGCCCGGTCATGGGCAGCACCAAGCCGATCTTGACCGGCTCGCCCGCGCCCTGGGCCAGGGCCAGGCCCGATATGAACAAGCCCGCAGCAACGAAGGCGCCCGCCCGCAGGACGTGGCGACGCGGGACGCGCTTGGCAGGGATAGGGGTCGGGGTGCTCAGCTTCATGATCCAGTCTCCGGGGCGGTGGGGCTGTGCGTCGTTACGGCTCGAACAGCGGGGCCGGATCATTGTCGACGGGTGTACCGGGGGCGGTCGGGCGGGGGTATCCCGGATGCGGCATGGGGCATCGCGGTGCCGGCGGCGAGGCCTCGAACAGGCCTTTCGAGGCTTGCGGAAGATTGACAGCGATGTGGCGCCAAGTCTGCAGAGCATGGTATTGCGGTGCGTCAATCGAATTTCGCACGCCAATTCGACACAGCGGTTCCATGACTGTTCGGCGACCCCGCAAATCGAGGGGGTGGATACTCTCCCGGGGCATGACATATTGGCCTCATTCGGTGCCGAAGAGTTGTCCGGCACTCCTCGCAGAAAACTGTCGACGCGTCCGCCACACCATTCAGCGCGGTCTGCGCCCCCTTTGATTCATGGCCAGGAGATTCTTCATGAAGCGTTGTGCTTGGGTTTTGGCAATCGTGTCCTCGGCCTGGAGCGGCGGTGCGACTGCGCAGCAGAGCAATCCGGACGTCAAGGTCGGCATCACGGAGAAGATCGCCCACGTCGACGTCACGCACGGTGGCCAGAAGGTCCGCATCCAGCGCATCCAGGACACCGGCAACAAACTCATCGACGACTTTGCCAAGACCTCGCGCCCCTGCCCGCCCTTCTGCATCCATCCGATCAAGGCCGCCCCTGGGGTGGACACCATCGGCGAGCTCGAGTTGCTGCAGTTCATCCAGACCGAGGTGGACACCGGACGCGGCTTGCTGATCGATGCGCGATTGCCCGAGTTCTACAAGGTGGAAACAATTCCGAGTGCCGTGAATATTCCGTTCACTGTCCTTTCGGCCGACAACAAGAATATCGACAAGATACTCGTGGCGCTCGGCGCCAAGCGGGATGGCGGCAATCGTTGGGATTTCTCGAAAGCCAAGCCGTTGGCACTATTCTGCAATGGGCCCTGGTGCGATCAATCCTCGCGCGCCATTCAGGCCTTGATTTCCTTCGGCTATCCCGCTGCCAAACTCAAGTATTACAGGGACGGTATGCAACTGTGGCGCTTGATGGGATTGACCACGGTCATCCCCGCCAAGACCAAGTAGGCCGAGCCGCCTGACCGTCGCCACCTCCACCGCGCGTCCACCCTGGAGCATTCCGAGCATGTCCACCACCTCCTTCCCCTCCGCCTGTGCCCCTCACCACCGTGCGCGGTCCATTGCCCGCCAGAAAGATCGCCTCGCGCAGGCAGGCAAGATCAGCATGCCGGCCATGATCACCGTGTACGCGGCCGGTGTGGTCGCCGTGGCCTACTTCGCGTTGGGACGCTCCGGTCAAGACGCCACCCACCTCACCGCCGCGGCGCCGGCCGCCGCTACCGCCCCCCAGACGTCCAACACCCAGGCCCTGGAATCGGCGGTGTCCGACGCCTTGGCCTCAGCCGCAGCCACCCCTGCCAAGGACCAGGCCTTCATCGACGCGCAGCGCGCGCAGGCTGCCGCGAAGTCGGCCAAGCCCGCCGATGGCAAGGATGACCTCACCGCCAAGCTCGATGCCCTGGCCAAGGACAAGCAGGCCCTGGCCGCCCACAACCAGGACGTCTTCAACAAGGTGCAGTTGGCACAGGCCGGCGGCGCCCACGGTCCGGCCGACGATGCCCGCGCCAGCCTCGAGGCCGCTGTGGCTGGCCGAGAGGCTGACGGCGGAAAAAATGCCGCCTTCGTCGGCGCCATCTCGGGCGAAGCCTCCGCCCGCGCGAGCGAGATGCGCACCGTGGTCGTGGTGGCGGGCGACACCCTGTCCATCATCGCCCACCGCATATACGGCGATCCCCAGGCCTACCGCCGGATCTTCGACGCCAACCCGCGTGTCCTGACCAGCCCGAACCACATCTACCCGGGTCAGGTGTTGCGCGTCCCGTCCGTCTGACCGGGCCGGGCATCAGCCGGCAGGCGGTAGGCCACCGATGGTGCGCGGCGCGCAGGCGCCGCGACGCCCTGGACGCGGTGCGGGAACGACGCCGGGTTGTCGTCCCGGGGCCTTGGACCGAGTCCGCGTGCCGGCCTACCATCGGTGCATGAGCACCATCCTCTACCTCACCCAGGTCCAGATCGAACCCGGCGCGCGCCGCCTGCTGGCCGCCGAATGTGAACGCTCCGGCATCCGCCGCCCGCTGGTCGTCACCGACCCCGGGGTGCGCGCCTCTGGCGTGCTGGCGCTGGCGCTCGAAGGCCTGGCCGCCCTGCCGCACGCCATCTTCGACCAGACGCCCTCCAACCCCACCGAGGCCGGCGTGCGCGCCGCCGTGGAGGTCTACCGCCGCGCGCGCTGCGACGGCCTGGTGGCGGTGGGCGGCGGCTCCAGCATCGACCTGGCCAAGGGCGTGGCCATCGCCGCCACGCACGAGGGGCCGCTGACCACCTAC
>JBJOKP010000082.1:0-7802 GCA_046046045.1 Pseudomonadota bacterium
ATGCGGTGCATGCCCGGGTGTGTGACGGCCAGGGCGGGCTGCGCTACGAGCGCGAAGGTGTGGGCCGCGCCATCCTGGGGGATCCACGCCTGGCGCTGACCTGGCTGGTGAACGAGCTGTGCGGGCGCGGCCTCACGCTCGTCGCGGGGCAATGGGTGTCGGTGGGCACCTGCATGGTGCCGCTGGCCGTGGAACCGGGCGACCGGGTGGTGGCGGACTACGGCGCGCTGGGGCGCATCGAGGTGGGGCTGGCGGGCGAGGGCGACTAGGCCCCGGCCAGGGCGCCGAAAGGCTCGAAGCGCCCCTTGAGCACCGCCTGGCTGAGCGCAGCATCGTCCATCCGGCCCATCCAGCCCTGCAGGGCCGTGGCGTAGAAGCGGCGGAAGTCGGCCGTGTGGACAAGGTTGCCGTCGGGCGCCAGGCGGGCCAGGTCGGGCGGGGTGCCGTGGTGGCCGCCCTTGACGCCCGGGCCGACCAGGAAGCCGACGTTGGCCGTGCCGTGGTCGCTGCCCTGGTTGGCGTTTTCGCCGGCGCGGCGGCCGAACTCGGAATAGACCAGCAGCAGCACGTCCTGGGCGCGGCCGATGCGCTGCAGGTCGCGCTGAAAGGCGCTGATGGCGTCGGACACATAGGTGAGCAGGCGCTGATGCTGGTCGGCCTGCTGCACATGGGTGTCGAAGGCGTTGTTGCCATAGGCCACGTGGTAGACCCGCGCCGGCAGGCCGGCGGCAATCATGGCGGCCACCTTGTCCAGGTGCACGCCGTAGATGCCGTAGTCCACCGGGGTGCGGTAGCGCGCCCAGGCCTCGCGCACCTGGCTGGAGCTGTCGCGCGCACTGCGGGCCACGTCGGCCAGCCAGGCGCGGTTGCCCTGCAGGGCGGCGTCGGCTTGCGCGGCAGCCGTGCTGCTGGCAGACGGGGAAGGGGAAGGGGACGCATCGACCAGCTGGTCCAGCAGCTCGCGCTCGCCGGAATAACCGTTGCGGTTGAAGCGCTCGGGCTGGTCGAAGACCAGCGGCGTGTGGCGGGCGCTGCGCACGGCCAGCGATTGCGTGGCCTCGATGTCGACGATGAAGCCCGGCCGTGCCTGGGGCTGGAGCTGGTCGGCCAGACGGCCCAGCCAGCCGTATTCGTCGCCGCGATTGGGCGCGGCCGTGTGCCAGTAGGCCATGGAGCTGAAGTGCGAGAACGAGGGCTGCTCGTAGCCCAGGCCGTGCACGATGGCGAGCTGGCCCTCCTTGTAGAGCCGCTCCAGGCCGCTCAGGCCGGGATTGAGGCCCCAGTGATCATCCAGCCTGCGCACCCGGCCCTTGGGGATGGCCAGGCGCGGCCGCAGGCGGTAGTAGGCATCGTCGCCATGGGGCACGACGGTGTTGAGCCCGTCGTTGGCACCCGACAACTCCATCACCACCAGGATGCGGCCGTCGTTGCCGGGCGCGGCACTCGTGGCGGCATGGCCCAGGCCGGGCAGGAGACCGCCCCCCAGGCCGAAGGCCAGCGGTGCGGCACCCAGGCGGTGCAGGGCCAGGCGACGGCTCGGGTGACCCGGGTGGTCAGGGTGGGGCATGGCGTGGTGAGCGGGCGTGGAGGGATGGTTCACAGCGTCTCAGTGCAGCTGGTAGTCCGGCAGGCTGAGCAGGGCGTGCAGGGTGTGGCGCAGCGGCTCTTCCAGGGTCGCGGCCATGGCCGGATCCTGGGCGCCGAGCTGGGCGCTGCCCAGTTCGCGGGTCAGGAAGTCGCTCAGCTGGACCTTCTGCGCCGGTGCCAGCGGCAGGCTGAGGAAACGTGCGGCCAGCAGATCGACCGCGTCCTCCGCGCTGCGGCAGCCGGCCTCGCGCACCAGGGCGGCCAGGCGGATGCGCGGGCTGTTGCGCACGATGGGCTTGACCCGCTCCACCGCCATCTGCCAGCCGCGGTAGGCGCCCCAGCGGGTGTTGAAGTCCTCGTTGCGGTCCACGTTCAGGCTGGACTGGGACAACCCACCCATCATGTCCCCGCCCGCGCCGGCCGGGCCACCTTCCGCATTACCGCCCATTTCACCGTCCTTGGCGGCCTCCCTGGGCACGGGGCGGGTGGCGGTGCTGATGTCGGCCCCGGCACGGGCGCGCCGGTGCACGGCGGCGATCTCGCTGCCCGCCGGGTAGACCGGGAAACGGTCGCGCGGCAGGGCGGTGATGTGGGGGAAGAGGGTGTCCTCGACGAAGTTGCCGCGCTCCATCAGCAGGCCCGGGGTGATCCAGGCCCGGCCCTGGGCCCAGCCGGCCACGGTGGGCGGGTGGAACAGGCGCTGTCCCAGGGCGGCCGTGGTGTCGTTGAAGTCGGGCAGGCCGGGCAGCTCGGTCAGGCCCAGCTTGCGGTAGGTGGAGACGACGAACTCCACCGGACCCTTGATGCGGCTGCCCGTGGTTTCAGGCGCATAGAAGTCGCGCGAGAGGAAGACGGTCTCCAGAAAGGCGTCGATGCGCCAGTCCTGCGCACGCAGCAGCTGGCCGAGCTGGCGCTGCAGCGCCGGGCTGAGCTCGTCGCGCACGAAGTAGCGGTAGAGCTTGCCGGCCACGAATTCAGCCGTCACCGGCTGGGCCAGGATGAGGTCGATCACCTCCACCCCGCCCAGGCGGCCGCGCCGGCCCAGCACGGTCTTCTCGCCGTCGTCATGTTTGGCCGGGTCGATGCGGAACTGCATCTTCTCGGCGTTCCAGCCGGTGAAGGCCCGCGCCGCCTCGCGGATGTCCTGCTCGCTGTACTGGCCCACGCCCATGGTGAAGAGCTCCATGATCTCGCGGGCGAAGTTCTCGTTGGGGGCGCCCTTCACGTTCACCCCGGCGTCCAGGAAGACCAGCATGGCCGGGTCCTGCGCCACGGCCACCAGCAGCTCGCGGAAGCTGCCCAGGCCCTGGCTCTGGAACAGCGCCAGCTGGCGCTGGAACTTGCGCACATCGCGCACCTTGTCCTCGTTGTTGGCAAAGTGGCCGTGCCAGAACAGGGCCGCCTTCTCGCGCAGCGGCGCGCGGCTCACCAGCATGCGCTGGGCCCACCACTGGGCCAGGCGATCGGTCTCCAGCCGGCTGGCACGCAGCCAGTAGAAGAAGGTGTCGGTCACCGGCTGCAGGCGGCGGTTGCCGCCGGGCTTGACCTTCACGCCCAGAGCCTCGCCGGTCTGCTTGGCCAGGTTGGTGGCCGCCGGCCGGCTGGGCGGAAAGGGATCCAGGCCCTCGTCGAAGATGTCCGAGGCATCAAAGGGCGGCAGGCGCTGCAGGTCCTCGTCGCGGGCGTGGACCATGGCGCGCACCGCCTCACGCGGGCTCATCGCCGCCAGGCGCTGCACCTCGGCCGGCGTGGCGCCAAAGCCGGCACGCTCCAGCAGATGGGCGGCGCGGGCCGGGCTCCAGTCCGCCGCGGCCAGCGGGGCCAGGTCGCCGGCCTGGGCGGAGGACGGCGCCTGGGCCGAGGCCGGCGGCGCGGGCAGCAGCGCCAGCACGCCGGAGACGAACACGCCGAGCAGCCCGCTGGCCAGGCCACGGGGGGCCAGAAGGCGGGGCAGCGGCGGCCACTGGATCAGGTGGGCAAGCGACATGGCAGACGGGCGATGAGGGGCAGGCGGAGGATCAGCCGGCGCAGCGGAAGATTGCACCGCGTGGCGCGTCCGCGAGCATCCCGGGTCTTACCCTGCGCCAAAGTCGCACCGGTGACGGCGTTGCCCCGCGTCCTGCCATCACCATCACCTGCACCAGGAGACCCCATGAGCCTATCCGCCAGCCACATCCCCGCCAGTGCCTCCCGCCAGGTTCAGGAGGCCTACCTCGTCGCCGCCCTGCGCACGGCGGGCGGCAAGCGCGGCGGCCGGCTCTCGGGCTGGCATCCAGTGGACCTGGCGGCCCAGGTCATCGCCGCCCTGGTGCAGCGCACGGGCTGCGACCCGGCGGCGGTGGACGACGTCATCCTGGGCTGCGTCTCCCAGGTGGGTGAACAGGCCAGCAATGTGGCGCGCAATGTCGCCCTGGCCGCCGGCCTGCCCGAGTCGGTGCCCGGCACCACGGTGGACCGGCAGTGCGGCTCATCCCAGCAGGCCATCCACTTCGCTGCCCAGGCGGTGATGTCGGGGACCATGGACATCGTCATCGCCGCCGGGGTGGAGAGCATGAGCCGCGTGCCCATGGGCCTGCCCAATGTCCTGCCGGCCAAAAGCGGCTTTGGCAACTACATCAGCCCGGCCCTGGCGGCGCGTTACCCCGGCCCGGACTTCAGCCAGTTCATCGGCGCCGAAATGATTGCCCGGCGCTACGGCATGAGCCGCGAGCAGCTCGATGCCTATGCCCTGCAAAGCCACCAGCGCGCCGCGGCGGCCCAGGCAGCCGGCGCCTTCGCGGCCGAGATCCTGCCCGTGCCGGCCCGCCTGGCCACCCCGCTCGAAGGTGCTGCCGACCCCGGCCTGCACACCCTGGACGAAGGCCTGCGCGCCGATGCCAGCCTCGCCGGCATCGCCAGCGTCAAGCTGCTGAGCGAGGGCGGTGTCATCAGCGCGGCCAATGCCAGCCAGATCTGCGACGGCGCGGCAGGCGTGATGGTGGTCAACGAGCGTGGCCTGGCTCGCCTGGGCGCGGGCGTGCGGCCGCTGGCGCGCATCCGCCACCTCGAGGTGATGGGCCACGACCCGGTGGTCATGCTGCTGGCCCCGCTGCCGGCCACGGAACGCGCCCTGCAGCGCGCCGGCCTGAAGATCGAAGACATCGACCTCTACGAGGTCAATGAGGCCTTCGCCCCCGTGCCCCTGGCCTGGCTGCAGGCCCTGGGCGCCGACCCGGCCCGCCTCAACGTGCACGGCGGCGCCATCGCCCTGGGCCACCCCCTGGGCGCCAGCGGCGCCAAGCTCATGACCACCCTGGTCCATGCCCTGCACCGCACCGGCGGCCGCCTGGGCCTGCAGACCATGTGTGAAGGCGGAGGCATGGCCAACGTGACCGTCATCGAGCGGGTGTGAGGCCGTCCGGACCAGCTTCAGAATATTTTTTCCTGCCCCTGCATCCAGACGCCGGGCTGCGGACCAGTGGAAGAGGAGCCCCCGGGCGGCATGACGCCGCAACCGGGGTGCCCACCTCCTCGTTCTCCTGTCCCTTCCTGTTTTGGAGCGTCCTGATGTCCCGTGTCCTCGCCCTTTCGTCCGCCTTCGTCGCCACCAGCCTGCTGGGCGCCTGCGCCGGTCTAGTCAGCAAGCCCATGGCCGCCCCGGCCTTCGACCCCCTGAGCCTGCCGACGGCCGTGCAGGTGCCGGCCGGCCACAAGGTGGCGCTGGAAACCGTGGGCGTGGGCCGCATCACCTATGAATGCCGGGCCAAGGCCAACGCGGCCGGCCAGTTCGAATGGGCCTTCGTCGGCCCCAAGGCCGAACTGCGCAGCCGCAGCGGCACCCTGCTGGGCAGCTACTACGGCCCGCCGGCCAGCTGGGAGGCTGCCGATGGTTCCAAGGTGACCGGCGCGCAGCTGGCCGTGGCCCCGGCCAACCCGGGCAACATCCCCCTGCAGCTGGTCAAGGCCAACCCGGCCACCGGCCCGGCCGGGCTGATGAGCGGCGTGAGCTACATCCAGCGCGTGGCCACCCAGGGTGGCGTCGCCCCGGCCCTGCCTTGTGATGCCGGCAGCCTGGGACGCCAGGAGATCGTCAACTACCAGGCCGACTACATCCTCTGGAAAGCGGCCTGAGCTCGCAGGGGCGGAGCGGCCAGAATCGGCCCTGCCTGCCTGGATAGGGTCCGCCACCTTGTCGACCGATCACGCCCACCCGCCCTCAGCTGCCAGCACGCCGGGCAGCTTTGACTACGAAGCTGCCCTGCTGGCCTGCGCACGCGGCGAGCGGGCCGGCCTGCAGGCGCTCTACGAGCGCGAGGTGCGCTGGTTGTGCGGCGTGGCCGAACGCATCGTGGGCGAGCGCCAGCGCGCCGAGGACGTGGTGCACGACGCCTTCGTGCAGGTCTGGCGCTCGGCCGCCACCTACCAGCCCGCCCTGGGCTCGGCACGCGGCTGGCTCTACACCGTGGTGCGCCACACCGCCCTGCGCAGCCTGCGCCGCACCGGACGGGTGGAGGCCACCGATCCGGACGAGCTCACCCGCCTGGCCGATGCCAGCCAGGGCCGCGATGGCGGCGCCGACGACGAGGCCGACCACCGCGCCCTGTCCCCCGAGCGCCTGGAGCGCTGCATGGACCGGCTCGAAGCCCCGCGGCGGCGCTGCCTCACCCTGGCCTTCCTGGACGGCTGCAGCCATGACGAGATCGCCCGCCGGCTCGACACGCCCCTGGGCACGGTGAAGTCCTGGATACGCCGCAGCCTGGCCGTGCTCAAGGATTGCCTCTCATGAGCGCCCCGCTGATGCTGGACTCGCCCGCCGACCGCGACGCTGCCGCGGCCGACTACGTGCTGGGCCTGCTGGACGAGGCCGGCCTGCAGGCCGTGGCCCTGGCCGCGGCGCGCGACCCGGCCCTGGTCGCGGCCATCGCCGCCTGGCAGGACCGCCTGCTGCCCCTCACCGCCCAGGTGCAGGGCCGCGCCCCCTCGCCCGGCCTGTGGGCCCGCATCGATGCCTCGGTCCACATCCTGGCCGAGGAGGAGAAGCTGCGCGCCACCCTGGCGACGGCCGCAGCCGCTGCCGCCGCTCGACCCGCAGCACGTGCACCGGCGCCGCGCCCGCCCTGGTGGCAGCGCCTGGGCCTGTGGCAAGGTGTGAGCGGCCTGGCCCTGGCCGCCGCCGTGCTGATGGGCACCCTGCTGCTGCAGCCCGGCCTGCTGGACGGGGGCAGCGGCCGCGAGGCGGCCGGCCAGCGTTATCTGGCCGTGCTGAACCCGCCCGGTGGCGGGGCGGCTGGCTGGGTGGTGGAAGTGCAGGCCGGCGGCCAGCTGCGCCTGCTGCCGGTGAGCGGCGAGGTCGCCGCACCGGTGCCGGCTGGCCGCAGCCTGCAGTTCTGGACCAAGCCCGAGGGGGCGGCCGGCCCCACCTCGCTGGGCCTGGTGCGTGCCGGCGAGGCCTTGCGCCTGCCGGTGAGTCGGCTGCCCGCGGTGGGTGGCCGCCAGCTCTTCGAGATCACGCTGGAACCCGAAGGCGGCTCCACCCTGGGCCGGCCCACCGGGCCCATCCTCTACGTCGGCCGCACAGTGGCGATCTAGGGGGCAGGCAGCGCCGGCTGCGCGGCCAGCGCCGCCAGTTCCGCGTCCTCGAACAGCCTCAGCCTGAGCACGAAGCGCTGGCCGCTGCCGTCTTCCAGGCTGAAGGCGCCGTTGTTGCCGGGCGCCACATCCAGCGTGAGTTCGAGGTTGGCGAGGTAGTCGCGCTGGCTGGCGCTGATCCAGAAGGGCGCGCCGGCCGCCGTGCCCAGGCGCACATCGGTAGGTCCGGGGTTGAGTTCGCCCGGGCCCAGGCACATGGGCGTGCTGCCGTCGCAGCAGCCATGGCTGAGGAAGAACATCACCTCGCCGTGCTGGCGGCGCAGCTCGCCCACCAGCTCGGCCGCGGCCGGGCTGGTGAGCACACGCTCGACGGGCTTCATGCGATCGACCATCGTGCGGTGCGGTTCGGTGGCGTCAGGCGGCGCTTCAGAAGAAGCCCAGCTTGTTCTCGCTGTACGAGACCAGCAGGTTCTTGGTCTGCTGGTAGTGGTCCAGCATGACCTTGTGGGTCTCGCGGCCGATGCCCGATTCCTTGTAGCCGCCGAAGGCCGCGTGGGCCGGGTAGGCGTGGTAGCAGTTGGTCCACACGCGACCGGCCTTGATGGCGCGGCCCATGCGGTAGGCGGTGTTGCCGTTGCGGCTCCACA
>JBJOKP010000083.1:0-7787 GCA_046046045.1 Pseudomonadota bacterium
CCAATGGCGCGGGCAAGACCACGCTGCTCAAGCTCATCCTGGGTGAACTGGCGCCCGACAGCGGCAGCGCCCGCCTGGGCAGCCAGCTCACGGTCGCCTATTTCGACCAGATGCGCGCCGCGCTCGACCTGGAGAAGACCCTGGCCGACACCATCAGCCCGGGCAGCGAATGGGTGGAGATCGCCGGCCAGCGCAAACATGTGATGAGCTACCTGAGCGACTTCCTCTTCGCACCGGCGCGCGCCAACTCGCCGGTCAAGAGTCTCTCGGGCGGCGAGCGCAACCGCCTGCTGCTGGCCCGTCTGCTGGCCCGGCCGGCCAATGTGCTGGTGCTGGACGAGCCGACCAACGACCTGGACATCGAGACCCTGGAGCTGCTGGAGCAGCTGCTGCAGGACTATCCCGGCACCGTCTTCCTGGTCAGCCATGACCGCCGCTTCCTCGACGCCGTGGTCACCTCGACGCTGGTGAGCGAGGGCGAGGGCCGCTGGCGCGAATACGAGGGCGGTGTGGAAGACTGGCTGCAGCAGTCGCAGCGCGCCGCGGCGCTGAAGGCGGCGGCGGACAAGGCATCCGACAAGGCGGGCGACAAGCTTGTCGCCGCACCGGCTGCACCAGCCGCAGCCCCCGCAGCGGCCGTGGCAGGGGCTGTCGAGGCCGCCGCGCCGCGGCGCAAGCTCAGCTACAAGGAGCAGCGCGAGCTCGACGAGCTGCCGGCCCGCATCGAGGCCCTGGAGATCGAGCAGAAGCAGCTGGGCGAGGAGCTGGCCGGCACCGAGCTCTACACCCGCACGCCCGAGCGCATCGCCAGCGTGCAGGCCCGCTTCGAGGCCATCGAGACGGCGCTGATGGACTGCCTGGAGCGCTGGGAGCAGCTCGGCAGCCGTTGAGCCAGGCGGCTCAGCCGCCGGCCAGCAGGATCTTCAGGTCGTCCGCCACATCGGGCGGCGTGGCGGCGTGGCGCACGTAGAGGCGGAGCTTGCCGGCCGGATCGAAGACATAACTTGCGGCCGTGTGGTCCACCGTGTAGCTCTCGGGCGTCTTGCCCGGGGCCTTGCGGTAGAAGACCTTGAACTCCTTGGCCGCCACGGCCACCTGCTCGGGCGTGCCGGTCAGGCCGATCCAGCCGGGGTCGAAGGCGGTGACATAGGACTTGAGCAGGGCCGGGGTATCGCGCTCGGGGTCGACCGAGACAAAGACGGCCTGCAGCTTGTCGCCGTCGGCGCCCAGCAGCTTCTTGACCTCGACCAGGTTGGTGAGCGTGGTGGGGCAGACATCCGGGCACTGGGTGTAGCCGAAGAAGACGACCACCAGCTTGCCCTTGAACTCGGCCAGGCTGCGCGGCTTGCCATCACCGTCGGGCAGTTCGATCTTGCGGCCATAGTCGGCGCCGGTGATGTCCACCGACTTGAAGGGCGGGTGCTCGGGCTTCTTCTCGCAGCCGCCCAGGGCCAGCACCAGGGCAGGGGCGAGAGTCAGGGCGGCCAAGCCCCTCAGGCCGGCGCGCAGGCCGCGCCGACGAATGGTCGACGTGGCGACAGGGAGGGAAGAAGACGGGAGAGTCACAACCAGGGCCTCGAATAATGGTCCACCAGCAGGGCAGCGAACAGGAAGGCGAGCTGCCAGATCGAGTAGCGGAATGTCTTGCGCGCCAGTGCCTCGCTGTACTGGCGCCAGAGCTGCCAGGCCAGCTGCACGAAGCGGGCGCTCAGCAGTGCTGCTGCCACGAGGTAGATCCAGCCACTCATGCCCTGCACGAAAGGCAGGAGTGTCGTGGCGAACAGCACCAGGGTGTAGAGCAGGATGTGCAGCCGCGTGAATTCATTGCCATGGGTCACGGGCAGCATGGGCAGACCGGCGCGGGCGTAGTCCTCGGCGCGGTAGAGGGCCAGGGCCCAGAAGTGCGGCGGGGTCCAGACGAAGATGATGAGGCAGAGCAGCAGGGCCTCGGGGCCGACTTCGCCGGTCATGGCCGCCCAGCCCAGCACCGGTGGCATGGCGCCCGAGGCGCCACCGATCACGATGTTCTGCGGCGTGAGCGGCTTGAGCACCACGGTGTAGATCACCGCGTAGCCCACGAAGGTGGCGAAGGTCAGCCACATGGTGAGCGGGTTGACCCAGACGTAGAGCAGCGCCATGCCGGCACTGCAGAGCACGGCCGAGAAGACCAGGGCCTGGCGGCGCGAGAGTTCGCCCCTGGCCGTGGGGCGCCAGGCGGTGCGCTTCATGCGGGCATCGATCTCCTGCTCGATCAGGCAGTTGAAGGCCGCCGCGGCACTGGCCACCAGCCAGATGCCGATCGAGGCCAGCACGGCCAGTCGCACGTCGGCCCAGAGCGGCATGCCTGGCACGGCCAGCAACATGCCGATGAGGGCGCAGAAGACGATGAGTTGCACCACGCGCGGCTTGGCCAGGGCCATGTACTGGCGCCAGGGCGGCAGGGTGGAGGTGGGGCGGGCAGCCGCTGGGGCGGCGGCAGCAGCCGGCGGCGGGGTGGGTGTGGACATGGCGGCGGGCAGGGAGACGGCAGTGTCGGTGATGGTCGCCCCGGACGGCATGGCGGTGGCGAGTGGGGCGGGTGCTGTCATGCGCTATGCAGGTCGAGGCGATGGGACGGTCGGTGCGGAATGAGGGCAGCCAGATGGCACGGTCCGGCGTGGCGTCAGCGTGCCTGCGTCGGCCGCGTCAGCAGCGCAGCCAGCAGGGCCAGCAAGGCGGCAGCCCCGGCGGTATGGGCCAGGGCGGCCAGCAGCGGCCAGCCCAGCACCACGTTGGAGATGCCGGTGGCGATCTGCAGCAGCAGCAGGGCGCCGGCCAGCTTGAGCGCCTGCCGGGACCAGCCCGTGGCCTTGCGCAGCCGCCAGGCGGCGAGCAGGCTGGCGGCCAGCAGCAGCAGGGCGCCGAGCCGGTGACCGAGGTGGATGGCGGTGAGGGCGGGGTGCGCCAGCAGGCTGCCGTCGGCATGGCGGCCGAGGTCGCGCAGCAGGGTGTAGCCGGCGTGGAAGTCGGCGTCCGGCCACCAGCGGCCCTGGCAGGTCGGGAAGTCGGGGCAGGCCAGCACGGCGTAGTTGGTGCTCACCCAGCCCCCCAGGCTGATCTGGAGGAGGAGCAGGGCCAGCAACAGGAGCAGCCAGGGGCGGTGCGCCGGGTCCGCGGCGTTGTCAGCGGGCGTGCTGGACGCGGTGGTCGATGTGTCCGCATTGGCCGACCGCATCGCCAGCTGGCTGCGTCGGGCAGCGACGGCCAGCAGGGCCAGCAGGCCCACGCCGCCCAGCAGGTGCAGGGTGACGATGGCCGGGTAGAGCTTCATGGTCACCGTCAGGGCGCCGAAGAGGCCCTGGCCGCAGACCCAGACGAAACACAGCGTCGCCCAGCCGGGCGTGAGCGGCCCGGGTGCGGCACCGTGGCGCTGGGCCCGGCGGTCGCGCCAGGCCAGCACCATCAGCAGGGTGATCAGCGCGCCCACGGCGGTGGCGAGGTAGCGGTGCACCATCTCGATCCAGGCCTTGGCGCGGGTGACCGGGCCGGTGGGCAGGGCGCTGGCGGCCTGGTCGATGTGATGCAGGGCGCCGGCCGGGGTGACCGAGGCGTAACAGCCCGGCCAGTCCGGGCAGCCCAGGCCCGAGTCGCTCAGGCGGGTGTAGGCGCCAAAGACCACCAGGTCGAAGGTCAGGAACAGGGTGAGCAGCAGCAGGCCGTGGCGGTTCAGCGCGCTGCGCCGGGCCAGGCCGGCGGGCTGGGCGCGCTGGCGCCACCAGGCCAGGGCGAGGGCCAGGCTGGCGAGCAGTGCGCCGATGGCGGCGATGGCGGCGGCCGGGCTCAGGTCCACCGCGGCGACGGGAGCGGTCATGGGGCGGCTCCGGCTCAGCGACCCGGCAGATCCCAGGAGGTGGAGGCGCGCAACAGGCGCTCCAGGTCCTTCTTGACGCGGGGCGGGTCGAAGCGCGGCGGGAAACGCATCATCCATTCACCCATGGGGTCGACCAGGTAGAGGTGCTGCTCCAGGGCATGGCCCTCCTGTGGCTGGAGCCAGGCGGCGATCTGCTCGCGCGAACCATGCAGCACGGTGGCACCGGCCATGGCGCCGCGCAGCTCGGCGCGGATGGGGCTGTCGCCTTCCACCAGCCAGACGCGGTCGACCCGGTCCTTCTCCTTGCCCAGGGTCTCGCGCAACTGGCGCTGGGCATAGAGCAGGTGCTCACACTGGCTGTCGCAGCTGCCCGGTGCCACGACGACGAGCAGCCACTGGCCGCGCAGGCTCTGCGGGTTGACGGACTGCCCGTCTTCGCCACGCAGGGCCAGTTGTTCGGGGGGAGGCAGGCTCAGGCTGGGCTGGATCAGGCGGCCGTAGTTGCTGCGGCCCTCGGGCTTCCAGACGTAGTAGGTGAAGTAGCTGGCGACCACCGGTGCGGCACAGGCCAGCAGGATGAGGAGCATGACGAGCCGGCCGCGGCTGCGTGCGGGGGCGTCGACCAGGGCTGGCTGGAGCGCGTGGACTGTCAGACTGAGGTCCTCGCCGGGCTCAGCGGGCGTGGCGGCGGGGACGGATGAGTTGGAACCAGACATAGAGGGCAAGGGTGAGGGCGCTCAGCGCGAACCACTGGGCGGCATAGCCGTGGTGCTTGGAGACATCGGCGGCAGGAGGCTGCCACTGCCGCAGCAGCCGGGGCGTAGTCGCGGGGGTGGGTGGCGTCGCGGTGATGGAGTCTGCCGGCACTGCTGGCTCGGACTTGACGGGCAGGGTCAGGTCCTCGCCATCCTGCACCACCACCAGCGGACGCAGCGGCAGGCGGAATTCGGTGGCCAGGGCGGCGATGTCGGCGTTCTGGCGGACCAAGCTGCCGGGCGTTTCAGCGCCCAGCTGGTAGGTGGCCGACGGGGCGGCCTGGATGTGCCCCTCCAGCGCGATCAACGGGCTGCTGTTCGGCAGGGGCGGCACGCGGCTGCGGTCGGTCAGGTCACGCGGCCACCAGCCTCGCTGCACCAGCACTGTGCCGCCGCCGTCCAGGGCCAGGGGCGTGAGCAGGAAGAAGCCGGTGCGGCCGACCATGACGCGGTTGTCCAGCCAGATGGCGCGTTCGTTGAGCCAGCGACCCTGCAGGCGTACCCGTCGCTGCAGGAGTTCGGGGGGCAGCGGGCTGGCCGCCGGCGGCAGATCAGCCGCGCCGAGACTGGGCAGGTTGGCGCGTTGGTCGAGTTCCGTCTGGCGAGCCAGCTTCTGTTGCGCACGATCCAGCTGCCACAGGCCCAGGCGGGCCGTGACCGCCATGGCGACCAGGGCGATGACGAGGATCAGGCTGCGAGAGAAGCGCCAGGCGGGCATGAGGGACGTTGGTGAGGTGAGCTGGGGCGGGATGACATACAGTGACTCCATGAAATTCATTCTTGGAGTGGGTCTGGTCCTGGTGCTGCTGGCCTTGGCGTCGGCGGGGCTGTTCATGCTCAAGCGCCGGGCCAGCGAGGACGAGTCGGCCGGCTCGGTGGATAGTCGCATGGCCTGGGCGCTGGCACTGCGCGTGGGACTGTCGGTCGCGCTGTTCCTGCTGGTGCTGCTGGCCTGGCATTTCGGCTGGATTCATCCCACCGGAGTGCCGATGGGGCGTTGATCCGGCAGTTGCCCTGGGTCCTTCGCCAAACGACAAGAGCGCCCAGGGCGCTCTTGCAGTTTTGGTGCGGCGATATCCGAGATGCAGCATCGGTGCCGCGGTGCCGGGTCTGGCCGGCGTTGGCGCCGGCCAGACCACCAGGACGGGGGCTCAGAGCCAGTACACGATGATGTAGAGGCCCAGCCAGACCACGTCCACGAAGTGCCAGTACCACGCCGCGCCTTCGAAGCCGAAGTGGCGCTCGGCGCTGAAGTGGCCCTTCTGCAGGCGCAGGGTGATGAAGAGCAGCATCAGCATGCCGACGAACACGTGGAAGCCGTGGAAGCCGGTCAGCATGAAGAAGGTGGAGCCATACACGCCCGAGGACAGCTTGAGGTTCAGTTCCTTGTAGGCGTGGGCATATTCATAGCCCTGGAAGCCCAGGAAGGTGATGCCCAGCAGCACGGTGATCCACATCCAGGTGATGGCCTTGGCGCGGTTGCTGGCGATCAGCGCGTGGTGCGCGATGGTCAGCGTCACGCCCGAGGTCAGCAGGATGGCGGTGTTGATCGTCGGGATGGGCCAGGGGCCCATGGTCTGGAAGGGCTCGACGATGCCGGCCGGCGAACCGGTGTTGCCCGCCGCGACGCTGGGCCAGATGGCCTTGAAGTCAGGCCACAGCAGGGCGTTCTCGAGGCTGCCCAGGCTGGGCACCGACTGCGCGCGGGCCCAGTAGAGCGCGCCGAAGAAGGCGCCGAAGAACATCACTTCCGAGAAGATGAACCAGCTCATGCTCCAGCGGAAGGACACGTCGATGCGCTTGCCGTACAGGCCGCCTTCGCTTTCGCCAGCCGCCTCACCGAACCACTGGCGCAGCGTGAAGGCCACCCAGAGCAGACCGAACAGCAGGGAGTAGGCGCCCCAGCCGTGGCCATTGACCCACTGGCCGGCGCCCAGGATCACGAAGAACAGGCCGATCGCCATCATCACGGGATGACGCGAGGGGCTGGGGATGTAGTAGTAGGGCGTGCTGCCCTGATGGCTTGCAGACATGAAGTCTCCTGCGAAGTCTTGGAGGGGTGGGCGTGTGGTTCGGGGATGGGGTGAGGTGGCGCAACGGCGGGATCAACCCGCGGCCACACCGCTGCCCACCACCCACTTGATCAGGACGATCAGCCCGCCCACGAAGCACACCGCGGCCAGCAGGCCGGCAATGATCACGTGGATCGGGTTGAGCTTGCCGACGTCGTCGGCGTAGGCGGAACTGCGACGGATACCCAGGAAGGACCAGGCCACGGCGCGGACGGTGGCCAGGAAGGACCCCTTGCGGCGCACGGCGGCCCCCAGGCCATCCTGTGGGATCGGTGGTTTGGAACTGCTCATGGATAGACGTTCGGCGCTTAGCTGCGCGGGGCGGCAGGACGGGCATCCAGCGTGGCCTGTGGAGCTGCCGGCACCTTGCCGCCAACCTCGAAGAAGGTGTAGGACAAGGTGATGGTGGTCACATCCTTGGGCAGCTTGGTGTCGATCACGAAGGTCACTGGCCAGCGCTTGCTTTCGCCAGGCGCCAGCGTGTACTCGTTGAAGCAGAAGCACTCGATCTTGTTGAAGTGGGCCGAGGCCGTCACCGGCGCATAGCTGGCGATGGCCTGGGCTTTCATCACGCGGTCCTGCACGTTCTGGAAGTCGTACATCACCGTGGTGACCTCGCCCGGACGGACCTTTACCGCGTTCTGGCCGGGCTTGAACTTCCAGGGCCCGCGGGCATTGGCGTCAAATTCGACCGTGACCCAGCGGCTGGTGTCGACCTGGGTATTGCGCCTCACCTCCTCCACGCTCTGGCGCCTGCCTTCGCGTTCGGAGAGGGTGAGCACATTGATGCCCATGGCCTCGCAGGCTGCCTTGTAGATGGGCACCAGCGCATAGCCGAAGCCGAACATCAGCCCGGCCACGACCAGCAGCTTGCCCAGCATGGCGGTGTTGTCGTGGCGCAGCATGTCGGCCAGTGAGGAACTGCGGGCAGAGTCGGACATCGGGATCGTGACGGGGCAGGAAAGATCGGCTCGGACCTGGGATCGGCGATCGGGCGCTCAGCGCCCGAACAGCCAGACCTTGGCGAAGAAGCCGAGGAAGAACACCACTGCCACGCTGGCCAGGATCAGGCCTAGCTTGGCATTGGCGCGCTTGTTGTTGTCTGGCGTG
>JBJOKP010000084.1:0-7758 GCA_046046045.1 Pseudomonadota bacterium
GCCGCCGCCCTCAAGCACCAGTTCATCGACCGCGATGGCCTGCTGGCCCGCATGGCCTGGCGGCGCGGCTGACCGCTCACCGCTCACCGCTCTGACTGACCGACCCGGCGCGGCCTCCACAAGAGGCCAGGCCGACACCCTCACCCCTCCGACCCGGACCTCCGCATGTTGACCCTGCGCACCCCGCTCACCGCCTCCATCGCCCTGGCTGCCTACGGCCTGCTCGTGGCCGCCGCCCCGGCCTGCGCCCAGCAGCTGGATGCGCCCAAGAGCGAGATCAACTTCACCTTCAAGCAGATGGGCGTGCCGGTGGACGGCAAGTTCAGGAAGTTCGACGCCCAGATCAGCTTCGACCCCAAGAAGCCCGCCGCCGGCACGGTGAAGATCGACATCGAGACCGGCAGTGCCGCCATCGGCGCCGAGGCCGACAGCGAGGTGGTCAAGCCCACCTGGCTGAACGTGGCCGGCTTCCCCAAGGCCAGCTTCAGCGCCACCGGCCTGAAGGCAATGGGCGGCGGCAAGTTCGAGGCCACCGGCACCCTGACCATCAAGGGCAAGGCCCAGCCCCTCACCGTGCCCGTGGCCCTGACCCAGGCCGGCGGCGTCAGCACGGCCACTGGCAGCTTTGCCATCAAGCGCCTGGACTTCAAGATCGGCGAAGGTGAATGGGCCGACACCTCCATGGTCGCCAACGACGTGCAGGTCAGGTTCAAGTTCGCCCTCAAGGGCATGGCGCCGCTCTGAGGCGGACACCCTCGCCATCGCCTCGTCCACGCTGATTCACCCGCCTTCTTCACCCGCCTTCTCAAGCACCAGCCTCGTGCTGGACCAACTCCCCTCCCTCCACCCTGTCTGACTGAAAGACCCACGATGCGCACCACCCGTCTGTTCGCCGCCGCCGCCCTGGCCCTGGCCGTCTCCGCCCCGGCCCTGGCCGCCCCCGTGACCTACACCATCGAGCCGACGCACACCTATCCGCGCTTCTCGTACAGCCACTTCGGCCTGTCGACCCAACTGAGCCGTTTCAACAGCACCAGCGGCACCATTGTGATGGACAAGGCCGCCAAGACGGGTTCGGTGGACGTCACCATCGACACCAAGTCGGTGGACACCGGCTTCCCGGTCTTCAACGGCCACCTGCAGGGCGAGGACTTCCTCGACACCGCCAAGTACCCCACCGCCACCTTCAAGTCCACCAAGGTGGTGTTCGAGGGTGACAAGCCCACGGCCGTCGAAGGCAACCTGACCATCAAGGGCGTCACCAAGCCCGTGACCCTCAAGGTCACCAACTTCCTGAACATGGCCCACCCCATGCTGAAGAAGGACGCCATCGGCGCCGACGCCACGGTGACGATCAAGCGCACCGAGTTCAACGCCGGCAAATACGCCCCCTACGTGGGCGACGACGTGACCATCACCCTGTCGGTGGAAGCTGTCGCCAGCAACTGAGCGACCTGAGGCGCAGCCGCTGCGCCCTGACCTGTTCAAGCCCGGCCCTGCCGGGCTTTACTTCTTGTGCCCGGCCCCGCCGGGCCTTGTTCATTCCACCGGCCGCAGGCTCAGCGAGGACCGGCCTGGTAGCGGCCCATGCCGCGCAGCATCAGCCAGCGCCATTTCTCGATGAGGTGGACGCTACGCGTGCGGCCGCTGCCGTCGGCCTGCGGCAGGCCGTTGTTCATCTGGTGGGTGATGGTGTCGCCCGACACCTCGTTGCCGGGGCAGCGCCAGTTGCGTGAATCCTGCACCGTGCAGCCGCTGAACTTGCCCGAAGGCCGGGTGGTGTCGCCCACCGTCCAGAACAGCACCTCGGAATGGGCCCGCAGGGCGCGGAAGCGATAACGCTCCGCCGCCATCAGGCGGCCGCCGCAGTCGCCCTCGGCCGACCAGTCCCCGCCCTCGCAGGTGGCGGTGTAGATGGTGCGTTCCCCCTCCAGGGTGATGGAGTCGGTCAGCCAGGCCGTGCCCAGGGGAAGCAGCGAGATCACACCGACGAAGAGCCAGACTCTTTTCACAACACGATCCGCAGAAGTGGTTCAGGGACGAAGGGCCGGCGCCGCGGCGGGCGGCAGTGTAACGAGCGCCCCCCCAGAGATCGGCCCAAGGATCGGCGTCGTGAGCCGTCACCCCTGGCAGAACACCCGTCGCGCCAGACATTCAATCCCCTGCACGGGCAGAAGCACAAAAAAAGTTCGGTCGCACCCGGTCGATTCTGAAATTCGCACTCCCGCGAACGAGGGGTTCGCGAAATCTGCACACTGCGGCGCGGACACCCCGCTGGCTACCATGACTTCGACTCCTGACCCTGTCTGCACACCCGCTGCAGCCAGCCCGCAAAGAATCGACACGGACCGCCGGCATGACCACCCAACGCGCAAACAACCACGGCATCGAGGACGTGACGGCCCGCCGTCCGAGCCGCCACACCCCGGCAGAAGCGCCGCGGCGCGGCTTCTTCAGCCGTGCGCCCAAGGACAGTGGCGATCCCCTGCAGGAAAGCGTCGATTGCCTGATCGGCCCCGACGCCGAGATCGAGGGCGACATCGTCTTCGCCGGCGGCCTGCGCATCGACGGGCGGGTGATCGGTGACGTCAGCGTCTCCAACGTCAATGCCGGCACCCTGGTGATCGGCAACGAGGCTCGCATCGAGGGTGATGTGCGGGTCTCCCACGTCATCGTCTACGGCGAGGTCAAGGGCACGATCTACGCCACCGGCCTGGTCGACCTGCGCGCCCAGGCCCGCATGCTGGGCGACGTGCACTACGGCTCCATCGAGATCCAGGCCGGCGCCACCATGCACGGCCACCTGGTCTCCAGCAAGCTCGAAGCCGGGCTCAGCCAGTGAGCCACCCCATTCCGCCAGGGTGCGTCGCCACGCACCCGTGGGATGACTTTGCCTGCATTTTCTCCACGCCATGAGCCACGACCTCCTTGCCGGCATCTTCGGCATCCCGGCTGCCGACGAGCTCTCGCCCGTCTTCGTGCACCAGCGCGGCGGCCGGCTGGACCGCCTGGGCCAGGCCGAGTTGCTGGACGCCGGCCTGGCGCCGGTGCCCGATGCCACCGCCTGGCGCTATCTCAGCGCCCTGGTGGCCCGCGATGCGCTGGACCTCGAGGCCCATGCCCGCCGCGTGATGCTGTGCTGCCAGAGCAGCGAGGCCGGCGTGCGCGAAC
Source organism: Pseudomonadota bacterium (assembly GCA_046046045.1). GTDB lineage: Bacteria > Pseudomonadota > Gammaproteobacteria > Burkholderiales > Burkholderiaceae_C > Sphaerotilus. Next base: position 3,172 of record JBJOKP010000084.1, read on the forward strand.
ACTGCTTCGGCGCCCTGCTCGACCTCTTCCTGGCCCTGGGACCGCAGGGTCGCGGCCTGCGCAGCCGACTGCTCGACCTGGCCCGCCCACATCTGGCCGAGGACGAGACCCTGCTGCTGCACCAGCACCTGGAGAGCGGCCTGGCCGCCACCGCCCAGCTGCCCGCCCAGCCCGGCTCGGTGCTGGACCGCGGCGTGCTCGGCCGCCTCGACCTGGTGCGCCATGAGCGCATCGCCGCCCGCGAACTCAGCGCCTTCGAGGACGCCATGGCCCGGGTCGACGAAGGTGATCTCGACGGCGCCCGCCGGCAGCTCGAAGCCCTGGTGCTCGACGAGCCTGGTCACGCCGATGCCAGCCGCGAGCTGCAGAACCTCTACCGCTACCTGCGCGACGAGGCCGCCCCTGCTGCCCTGCGCGAGCGACTGCAGGCCCGCCACGGCAGCGTGCCGCCGGCCTGGCAATAAGCCGGCCCGCCGCCCGCCCTGACCTCCCCGTCTCCTCCCCCAGCCTCAGCCTCCGGACTCGACCATCGTGGACGCCCCTCGCCCTCCCGGCCGCCTCAAGGTCGCCCTGCTCTCCCTGCCGCCGCGTACCCAGGCGATGCTGGACTTCTTCATCAGCAATTCCGGCCGCAGCACCTTTGCCACCGCGCTGGAGGACCAGGCCGACGCCGCGGTCTTCGACCATGACCATCCGGACTCGCGGGCCCACTGGCAGCGCTTCCACGCCGCCCGTGGCCGGCCCGGCATCATGCTGTCCATCCAGCCCGCCGAGGTGCCCGCCACCGTGGCCGTGGCCAAGCCCATCACCCCGGCCGCCCTGCTGAACGCCGCCGCCCGCCTGGCCGCCGGTGAAGCCAGCCGCGCTGCCGCGCCGGCCATCGCCCCAGGCATCCCTCCAGCCGCCAGCATGGCGCCAACCCCCGCCCCGGCCGCCATGGCGCCGGTGGCCATGGCCCTTGCCGCCTCCATGGCCGCCCAGCCGCCCGCCGCGGCAGCCGCCCCGACCCAGCCGGCGGTCGAACCCACGGCCAGCCCTGCCCCGGCCAGCAGCACAGAGACCGCCGCGGAGCCCGTCGCCGCCAGCCTGGCTGCTGTGCCGCAGGCAGAGGCCCAGCCCGAGGCGCCGGCACCCGCCCCGGCTGAAGCCCTGGCCCAGGCCGACGTCCAGCCCGAGCCCGCTGCCGCTGCGACGGTAGAGGCCAGCGCAGCCGCCCCGGTCGAGGCCGCCCCGGCGCCGGAAAGTGCGGCGGCAGCCAGCGCCCCGTCATCGCCGATCGCCGCTGTCTCAAGCGCATCTGAAAGCTCGTCCGCGCCAGCCGGCACACCGTCCCCAGTGGCCCTGGCCGCCGCAGCGCCGGCTGGCAACTCAAGCGCCGGCCAGGCCGGCGACGAGACCCGTCCGGTCAAGGCCGTGCTGACACCCGGCCCCGTGCCCAAGGCCCTGCCGCGCACAACCGCCGCGGCGCCGGCCACCGCCAGCCGGGCCAGTGCACCCGTCGCCAGCACCTCCACCAGCAGCGCGGCGCCGGCCCGTCCGGCCGGCCTGGGCCAGAAGGTGGGCGGCTTCCTGCGCAAGATCTTTGTGGGCGAAACCGCTGCGCCGGTGTCGACGTCTGCCGCTGCATCCGCCCCGGCCAAGAGCGGCCCCACCTCGGCCGGCGCCTCGGCGGCCCAGCCTGCCGCTCCAGCCGCCCGGGCCACCCCGGCGGCCGATGCCAAGGCAGACGCCAAGGCCAAGGTCATCGCTGATCAGCCCAAGGTCGACGACAAGTCGGCCCCGGCCGGCAGCGCGGCCAGCCCCTCCGTCCAGGGCCCGGCTGCAGGCGCCACCGTCATCCCCCTGGCCAGCGGGACCAAGCCTGTCGCGACCGGCAACGCGGCAGGCAGCGGCACGACAGGCAAGGCGACCGCAAACCCGACCCCGAGCGCCGCACCGGGCGCCGCCAAGGCGACGGTCACCGTGGGCGCCCCCACACGCTTCTATCCAGCCACGACCCCTGCCCAAGCGCCGGCCCAGACCCCAGCCCAGGGCGCCGCCGCCAAGACCAGCCCCGGCAAGCCGGTCAGCCTCGCGGTCGGTGCCACGCCTGCTGCAGCTGCCACCTCGGCCAGCCCTGCCTCGGCCGCGCCGGCCAAGGCTGCCGCGACCGGCAACTTCGGTGCCGGCCTGGCGGGCCAGGCCGGTGCGGCCTGGCCGGACGAGGCCCTGCTCTGCGGCCAGCGCGAGGACCTGCCCACCCCGCGCTGGAACAGCGACGCCAGCCTGCGCTACGAGCCGGCCGACCACCTGGTGGGCGTGCTGCGCGAGGCCTGGCAGGTCAGCGCCAAGTGGCGCGTGCCCACCCAGTTCGAGATCGCCGCCGGCCGCGTGCTGGTGGATGCCGCCCTGGCCAGGGTGCACTTCGGCTTCGACCTCAGGCAGCTGCCGTCGCTCTGGAGCCAGCCCCTGGCCCGGCGGCCCAAGCTGCGCAGCCTGAACCGCCAGGAAAGCCGCGATGCCGAGGCCCTGTTCCAGCAGGCCGACCACACCCTGAGGCTGGACCAGCTGCTATGGCGCGGCGGCATGCTCAGCGCGGCCGGCCGCCTGCCCCAGGGCGTGGACCCCAACCGCACCGTCTACCTGCGCCACTGGCCCAACTTCACCCGCCTGGAGCGCCTGCCCCAGGCCGTGCGGGTCGCGGCCCTGTGGGCCACCCGCGGCGCCTCCATCGTCGAGACCGCCAAGCTGGTCCACCTGCCGCAGCGCCACGTCATCGCCCTCTACAACGGCATGGCCGCCCTGGGCCTGGTGACCGAGGACGGCAGCCACATCCGCCGCTCGCAGCGCCGCCACCAGAACCGCGGCCTGCTGACCCGCCTGCTGGGCTGGCTGCAGCACTGAGGCGCCTGCCAGCCCGCCAGCCGCCGCCCCTGACCCCGAACGATTTCCGCACGCCCCGGCCCCGAGACCCAACGAGACACCATGTCCCACACCGACCACAAGATCATCTTCACCGGCCCCGTGGGTGCGGGCAAGACCACCGCCATCGCCTCGATCAGCGACATCGAACCCATACGCACCGACGAGGCCGCGTCCGACATGACGCAGAAGCGCAAGGGCAACACCACCGTGGCCATGGACTACGGAATGATCCGCCTGGGCCCCAAGGAGAAGGTGCATCTCTACGGCACGCCGGGCCAGGAGCGCTTCGACTTCATGTGGGACATCCTGACCAAGGGCGGCATCGGCCTGGTGCTGCTGCTGGACAACACGCGGCCCACGCCCTTCGAGGACATGAAGTTCTACATCGGCGCCTTCCGGGAGTTCATCGAGAACACCCGCCTGGTGGTGGGCGTGACGCAGATGGACACGCGCTCCTCGCCCGCCATCGAGGACTACGTGCGCGAGATGGCGCGGCTGGAGGTCGCCGCCCCGGTGTTCGAGATCGACGCGCGCCGCCGCGACGATGTCTCCACCCTGATCGAGGCGCTGCTGCTCTCGATCGACCCCGTGCTGTAAATCCGTCCTCCGATCCAACGCTTCCCCGAAAGAGCAGGTGCGTCCATGGCCACCGACCAGTACAGCCTCGCCGGCGACTTCTACCTCCACCCCACACCGGCCGGGGCCTACTTCGCCACCAGCCGGCCGGGCCGCGAGCCGGCCCGGGTCTTCCTGCAGCGCCTGCTGCGCGAGTCGGCCACCCCCCGCCTCACCACCGAGCTGGTGCAGGGCTGGATGAGCATGAGCCCCACCGATGCGCTGGAGTTCGTCTTCCGCATGCAGTCGGCCGGCCTGATCCAGGGCCTGCCCGTGCCGGTGGACCTGCCGGCCGACAGCGTCGAAGCCCTGCTGCCGCCCCTGCTGGCCCAGCTGGCCGAGGACGGCCGGGCCCTGCTGGCCGACCAGCGCGGCCTCTACCTGGGCACGGCCGGCTTCACCCACGAGGCGGCCGAGGAACTCGCCGCCCTGGGCGCCGACATCGGCCGCGTGCATGAACGCCATTCCCAGATGCTGCACGGCAACCTGCGCCTGCGCGGCGAGGGCTGGGGCCTGATCGGCGCCAACGGTGCCAGCGAACTGGGCTTCTGGCCGCTCTACATGGGCACCGAGTACTTCATCCTCATCCTCTCGGGGGCGCCGCGCTTCAACCAGGAAGCCTTCACCACCCTGATGTGGACGCTGGGCGTGCGCTACGGCGCCTCGGTCTGAGCACCGATCCACCGCCCTAGACAACCGCCGCCCCCCCGCCCACCCTGCCCCTTCCGCCAAGAAAGACGACACGACCATGCGCGCCGAACTGCTGACCTCCGTCCTCTCCGAACTCAACGGCTCCACCGCCGACATCGAGGCCTCCGCCGTCCTCTCCACCGACGGTCTCATGATGGCCTCCATGCTGCCCGCCGGCATGGACGAGGACCGCGTCGGCGCCATGAGCGCCGCCATGCTCTCCCTGGGCGACCGCACCGCCCGCGAGCTCGCCCGCGGCGAACTCGAACAGGTGCTCATCAAGGGCGGCAAGGGCTACGTGCTCATGACCTATGCCGGCCCCGACGCCGTGCTCACCGCCCTGTGCAAGCCCAACGCCCGGCTGGGCCTGATCTTCCT
>JBJOKP010000085.1:0-7751 GCA_046046045.1 Pseudomonadota bacterium
AACCCCTGGGTTACCTGCCGCCGGCAGAGTTCGAAGACCTCTACCATCGACAACGCGCTGGTCAGGCCGCGACCGTCTGACTTAAACGAACGGGCCTCCGCGATTCCCGGGGCGGTTCAACTTGTCTGCCTGCCAGTGCCTGAGGCAAGGCCAGCTTCCGCCATTCAATGATCCGAAATGAAAACGGCCAGCATTGATGCTGGCCGTTTGTCCTGGGTGCCGAACGCCGAACCATGCCCAGCGGGGCATGGCGCAGGTTCAGCGATGCGCAGTCTTGCGCTGGTTCCGCGGCAGCTTGCTCTCCTCGTCAATGAAGGCGAGCACCCGGTCGATGTCCTTCTTGTCCAGCTTCAGGTTAGGCATGGCGACCTGGTTGTACTGGTTGTACAGCGAGGTGGCGATGGGGTCCTTCTCGGCCAGCATGCGGTCGGGTTCCTTCATCCAGCGCTCCAGCCAGGCACGGCTGCGGCGGGCGGTGAGGTTCTCGAGGTCAGGCCCGATGTTGCGCGGTGACGGGCCGACGCTGCCATCAATCGTGTGGCAGGAGATGCAGCGGTGCATGTAGAGCTTCTCGCCCTCGGACGGTGCGGCCACCGAGATGGGCGCGTTCTCGTAGCGCGTCTCCTTGGGGGCCGCGGTCTTGTAGTTGTGCAGCCAGCTGCCCAGCTGGTTGGCGGTGAATTGCGGGTTCTCGTAGGGTGAGCCCTTCATCCAGCGACCGGTGGCCTGATTGCCCAGCATCAGGTGCAGCATGTGGTCGTTGAGGTTCTTGGCGTTGTCCTCGAGCTCGTCATACATGCCCAGCTTCTTGCGGATGAGCGTGATGTCGGCTTCCTTGCCGGTGAGGAAACGCCAGCCCGGGATGTCGGCGTTGAACTTGCCGGCGTATTTCTTCAGCTCCTCGGGGGTGTCGGTGTTGGGGTCGATGCTGATCGAGTAGAAGAACACGTCCTTGCCCACCCGGTCACCAAGGATCTGCTGCACCTCGTGCATGCGGGCCGTTTCCAGGCCGCAACTGGAAGCGCAGCTGGTGAAGATGAAGTTGATGGCAACAACCTTGCCCTTGAGCATGTCGTCGAAGAAGCGGTGCTTCTTGCCGTCCTGATCGGTCAGGACGACGTTGGGGAAGTACTTGGCCCCCCAGACTTCGTCGCCTGTGCCCTTGAGCGTCTGTGCAGGACTGCCCGAAGTGGTGGCATTGGCGGGGGTCCCACCCAGGTGCAGCCACAGCCCCAGGCCGGCGCCTGCCAGGACGATGCTGCTCCCCACCAGCGCCATGCGCACGCGGCGGGCCAGGGATTGGATGCGTGGCGGATTCATGTCGAGCCTCGTGTGAGTTATGTGTCGCGAATTCAGGCGAAGCAAAGAAAAAGGCGGTGCCTCGCACCGCCTTAATTTCACCTCAGAAAGGGTGTCTGCACACCCTAGTCTGCGTGACAGGGATCACCCTTGCATCACTTGCCGATCTTGTAGCTCGGGCCGACGGCGTCGCCCCTGCGGAAGGTCGTCCAGGCGGTGCTGGGGGTGTAGTGCACGCCGTCCCAGGTGGGGATGGGCGAGGGCATGGCCAGCACCTGGCCGGGACGCTCGATGTCCCAGCGGATCAGCATGGCGTTGTCCTCATGCTGGGTGGCGTGGCAGTGTTCGACGAAGGTGCCGGCGAACTCGCGGTACTGGATCGCCACTTCCACGCTGCTGCCAGCGTGCAGGTCCGGGCCGATGCGGTAGATGTCCTTGCGGGCCCCGGTCTCCCAGGCCGGAGGTGCCTTGCCATTGCGCTTGAGGATGATGCCTTCCTCGAAGTGGATGTGCACAGGGTGATCCCATCCACCCTGGAGCTGGATGTACCAGATCTCATAAGGTGCATCGACCTGCTTGGTGCCGCCATCCGTCGGGCCGACGTGCAGGCGCGGGGCCGCCGAGATGCGACGTGTGTCGGCGGTATAGGCAGGGCCACCGTCCACGGCCACCGTCCAGGGTTGCTCATCGGAACCGCCGCCGTGGCCGAAGGTAAAGCTGCGGTGGATGGCCTTGGACAGCTTGTTGGTGTAGTCGGCCTGCGAATTGCGGTCCAGCTTGAGCGGGATCATCTTCAGCTTGCCCTTGGTGTACATGGACGGGTCCATCGACATGTCCTTGCAGACCGAGGTGTCGGTCTTGGTCACCGGATCCCAGCAACCCTTGACACGCAACTGCATGAACTTGCCCACGGCCGGGTCGCCATCCGCATAGCGGTCGGCGATGCCATCACCATCGTCGTCCAGCTCGCGAGCTGGCTTGTACTTCTCGGACAGCACGTCTGCCAGCGGCACGCGGCGGGCGGTGATCTGCGGGGCCTTGTGTTCCTGCAGGTTCACGAAGTACAGCTTGTCGCCGGCGGCGATGCCGTTCTTGGCGCTGAAGTCCACGATGATGTCGTAGCGCTCGGCGATGGACTGCTGGGGCAGGGTGCCCTTGTGTTCCATCGCGTCGCCGTTGCCGTCCAGGTCCGCCTTGCCGTCGAAGGCCACGGAGTTTTCAAGGATGTTGCCGTCGTTGGCAATCATGTGGAAGGGCACGCGGTCGTAGCTCTTGCCCGAGCCCGGGACACCAGGCAGTTCACCCTTGCCGTCCGTGCGCTCCCTCACCAGGGCCAGCGACAGGTAGCGAGACACCGAGCCGTTGAGGATGCGGAAGCGGTACTTGCGGGCGCGGACGTCGAAGTAGGGGTGGTAGACGAAGTTCGTCAGCAGACGGTCGCCCAGGAAGCCGTTCTTGTTGAAGACGTTGAAATACAGCTGGCCCTGCTGGTCCCAGGCCTTGTCGGCGATCACGAGGTTGATGTCGTAGTCGCGGTTGCCCCAGGCCTGCCGGGTGCCGCTCGGGAAACGCAGGTTCACCCCATCGTTGATGGTTTCGTTGCCGCGATCCAGTGCGCTGTAGTAGTTCATCATGACCGCATTGCCCTTGTACACGTTCTGGGCCGTGTAATCGAGCATGTGATCATGGAACCACTGGGTGGACATCGTCTCGCGCCAGTCGCCGCGGATCTTGATGTTGCCGTTGACGCAGGGCTTGAAGCCAGGGTTGGCATCGTTGACCCACAGCTGCTCACCCGGGGCGCAGGGGAAGGCCGCACGCGGATCGGTGGCGCCGGTGTTGATGCTGTCGTAGCCGGCGAGCTGGATGGGCCAGCGGTAGTCGTAGAACTGGCCGGGGAAGAAGAAGGCACTGGCCACACCGTCAGACTCGGCCGGGTTGTGGCCGTTGTGCATGTGGGTGGTGACGGTGTGCAGACCAAAACCCTTGTTGGCCGACGGGTCGATGGGCAGCGCGTTGTAGTGGCGCATGAGGATGGGCTGGCCGTAGCGCACCATCAGCAGCTTCGGGGGCATGGTGCCGTCGAAGGTCCACACCGAGTTGTGGTTCTGCACCGGCAGGTTCGGGTGGAACAGCACCGGGATGCCGGCATTGGTGCCCTTGATGGGGCTGCCCGGGATGTCGGCCGTGGTGTTGTAGAGGCCACCCTTGCCGAATTCCGTGAAGTTCGGATAGACCTGGGCGTCAGTCGAGTCGTCGGCCTTTCTGCCCCAGTTGTGCATCTGCTTCTTGTCGCGGAAGCCGTTGTTGACGCGCGCCCCAGCCTGGGCCGTCTTGAAGTAGGCCTGCGGGTGAAACTCGTTCCAGCGCTGGTGGGCCCAGCCTTCGCCGGGCGGGCGACCTTCGGCTGGCGCAGTGGTGTCGCGGTTCAGGAAGGTCTTGATCTCCGGCCGCCAGGGGTTTTCCTCGAGCGTGTTCGACAGGGCGGTGGGGAAGGGGTAGATGCCAGGCTGCTTCAGGAAGCCTTCCAGCTCAGTGCCAACGGGGGCGCTGCGTGCCATGCTGTCGGGATCCTGCTCCGGTGCAGGGCCCGTCGTGGGCGGCGGAAAGGCCGTCCAGTCTTCCTTGGCCACGGCCGAACCGGCATCAAGCTTTTCCGGACCAAACTCCTCGAACACCAGCATGTTGAAGGTGTACTCGGTGGCTTCCTTGCCGTTGAACTTCAGCGGGCTGGGCTTGGAGCCGGTCGGGATGTTGTTGCCAGTCTGCTGAGCCAGCGGGATCGAGGTATCGGTCCGGGTGTCGAAGTGGCTGCCTTCGCCGGAGGCGTTCTCGAAAGAGCCCTCATTGGTGGGCTTGGCGAGCTTGAGCGCGTCGTTGGCGATCTGTGTAGAACTGAAGACCGTCAGGTGGGAGGCGTCGGTGGCGGGGGGATCGCGGAAGACATCACCGGTCACCAGGGCGGTGCCGCTGAGCGAATAGCCCGCGGCGCCCAGGGCGGCCACCAGATAGGCGCCACGCTTGATCCAGCGCTTCTTGTGCGAGGTTGCGGCCACTGTCAGGCCGGGGTGGGTGGTCGCGGCATCGGCCACTATGGCCGATGCCGATCCCACGACGTGCTGCTCGTCGTGTCTGCGTGACATATCTGAACCTCTCGTTTGCTTGCGTTTTCGATGCCGCCTCCGGCGTGGCCGGGGTGGCTGCTCTACCTGGCGTCCGGCTGGATGTCGGCGTTCCCTGGGTGGCCTTGAGAGCCACCTCGCTGAAGCTTCCAAACCAGAGGTAAGGCGAGTTAACGCAAAGATACGGGAGGGCTTACGGCCCCACAAGACAGTGATCTGGCACCGGAAAGCTCCGCACCTCGGCAAACGTCCCTCAAAGGAAATGGCGGAGCGTCGTTCTCAAGTTAAAGCTTAAATTGAAGTAATGAATTGAAAGGTCGATCGTGTCGCTCATCACGAACCGCGAATCGATCGTGGAAAGCTTTCCCACACGCCGGATGGATTGATTCCCAACGCGTTCAACGATGTCGAAGCATGTGTCAATGCAAAGAATCGTGAAGCGTGCGGGAGCGTACATATGTTGTTGCCCATGCGCAGCATCGATTCCGCTGTCTTGAGAAATGAAAAGGCGGCCCGCAGGCCGCCTAGCTGAAGTTTCGTCAGCGTCCGGCGACCTTGCGGTGGCCGGACGTTGATGTGGGTCACTTCCCGAACTTGTAGCTCGGACCCTTGGAGCCGCCAGACTTGTAGGTGGGCTCCGACGCGGTCGCCGTGTAGTGCACGCCGTCCCAGGTGGGGATGGGCGAGGGCATGGCCAGCACCTGGCCGGGGCGATGCACGTCGAAGCGGATCAGCATCGCGTTGTCCTCATGCTGAGTCGCATGGCAGTGCTCCACATAGGTGCCGGCGAATTCGCGGAACTGGTACGCCACTTCGACGCTGCTGCCCGCCTGGTTGTCCGGGCCGATTCGGAAGATGTCCTTGCGGGCGCCTTCCTCCCAGGCCGGCGGGGCCTTGCCGTCACGCCTGAGGATGATGCCCTCCTCGAAGTGGACGTGCACCGGATGATCCCAGCCGCCCTGCAGTTGCATGTACCAGATCTCGTAGGGCGCTTCCTTCTGGGCCGTGCCGCCATTGGTTGCGGCAACGTGCATCTGCGGCGCAGCCGAGACGCGACGCATGTCGGCGGAGTAGCCCTTGTTGCCATCGACCTTCACGGTCCAGGGCTGCTCGTCGCTGCCGCCGCTGTGGCCGAAGGTGAAGCTGCGATGGTTGGCGTTTGCGAGCTTGTTGTTGTAGTCGGCCAGCGAGTTGCGGTCGAGCTTCAACGGCACCATCTTCAGCTTGCCCTTGGTGTACATGGACGGGTCCATCGACATGTCCTTGCAGGCCGCGGTATCGGCCTTGGCCACCGGGTCCCAGCAGCCCTTGACGCGCAGCTGCATGAACATGCCCACGGCCGGATCGCCGTCGGCGTAGCGGTCACTCACGCCGTCGCCGTCATCGTCGCGCTCCACAGCCGGCTTGTACTTGCCCGACAGCACGTCGGCCAGCGGGATGCGCTTGGAGGTGATCTGGGGCGCCTTGTGTTCCTGCAGGTTCACGAAGTACAGCTTGTCGCCAGCGGCAATGCCGTTCTTGGCGCTGAAGTCCACCACGATGTCGTAGCGCTCGCCAATGGCCTGTTGCGGCAGCGTGCCCTTGTGCTCCATGGCATCGCCGTTGCGGTCCAGGTCTGCCTTGCCGTCGAAGGCCACGGCGTGCTCCATGATGTTGCCGTCGTTGGCAATCATGTGGAAAGGCACGCGGTCGTAGCTCTTGCCCGAACCCGGGGCGCCGGCCAGCTCGCCCTTGCCGTCAGTTCGTTCCTTCACCAGAGCAAAGGAGAAGTAGCGCGACACCGACCCGTTGAGGATGCGGAAGCGGTACTTGCGGCCACGGACGTCGAAGTAAGGGTGGTAGACGAAGTTCGTGAGGACGCGGTCGCCCAGGAAGCCGTCCTTGTTGAAGACGTTGAAGTAGAGCTGGCCGGATTGGTCCCAGGTCTTGTCGGCGATGACCAGGTTGATGTCGTAGTCGCGATTGCCCCAGGGCAGCGCCGTGCCGCTCGGGAAACGCAGGTTCACGCCGTCATTGACCGACTCGTTGCCGCGGTCGATGCCGCTGTAGTAGTTCATCATGACCGCATTGCCCTTGTACACGTTCTGGGCCGTGTAATCGAGCATGTGATCATGGAACCACTGGGTGGACATCGTCTCGCGCCAGTCGCCGCGGATCTTGATGTTGCCGTTGACGCAGGGCTTGAAGCCAGGGTTGGCATCGTTGACCCACAGCTGCTCACCCGGGGCGCAGGGGAAGGCCGCACGCGGATCGGTGGCGCCGGTGTTGATGCTGTCGTAGCCGGCGAGCTGGATGGGCCAGCGGTAGTCGTAGAACTGGCCGGGGAAGAAGAAGGCACTGGCCACACCGTCAGACTCGGCCGGGTTGTGGCCGTTGTGCATGTGGGTGGTGACGGTGTGCAGACCAAAACCCTTGTTGGCCGACGGGTCGATGGGCAGCGCGTTGTAGTGGCGCATGAGGATGGGCTGGCCGTAGCGCACCATCAGCAGCTTCGGGGGCATGGTGCCGTCGAAGGTCCACACCGAGTTGTGGTTCTGCACCGGCAGGTTCGGGTGGAACAGCACCGGGATGCCGGCATTGGTGCCCTTGATGGGGCTGCCCGGGATGTCGGCCGTGGTGTTGTAGAGGCCACCCTTGCCGAATTCCGTGAAGTTCGGATAGACCTGGGCGTCAGTCGAGTCGTCGGCCTTTCTGCCCCAGTTGTGCATCTGCTTCTTGTCGCGGAAGCCGTTGTTGACGCGCGCCCCAGCCTGGGCCGTCTTGAAGTAGGCCTGCGGGTGAAACTCGTTCCAGCGCTGGTGGGCCCAGCCTTCGCCGGGCGGGCGACCTTCGGCTGGCGCAGTGGTGTCGCGGTTCAGGAAGGTCTTGATCTCCGGCCGCCAGGGGTTTTCCTCGAGCGTGTTCGACAGGGCGGTGGGGAAGGGGTAGATGCCAGGCTGCTTCAGGAAGCCTTCCAGCTCAGTGCCAACGGGGGCGCTGCGTGCCATGCTGTCGGGATCCTGCTCCGGTGCAGGGCCCGTCGTGGGCGGCGGAAAGGCCGTCCAGTCTTCCTTGGCCACGGCCGAACCGGCATCAAGCTTTTCCGGACCAAACTCCTCGAACACCAGCATGTTGAAGGTGTACTCGGTGGCTTCCTTGCCGTTGAACTTCAGCGGGCTGGGCTTGGAGCCGGTCGGGATGTTGTTGCCAGTCTGCTGAGCCAGCGGGATCGAGGTATCGGTCCGGGTGTCGAAGTGGCTGCCTTCGCCGGAGGCGTTCTCGAAAGAGCCCTCATTGGTGGGCTTGGCGAGCTTGAGCGCGTCGTTGGCGATCTGTGTAGAACTGAAGACC
>JBJOKP010000086.1:0-7729 GCA_046046045.1 Pseudomonadota bacterium
CGGCGCTGGGCCGCAGCCATCCGGCCCTGGGCATGGTCTGGCATACGGGGCTGGGCCGGCCGGCCGTCAAGCCACGCCACATCGAGGGCCAGCTGGGCTACTACTCCATGGACGCCGGCTGCCCCATCGTGGCCGGCACCTGGCACGCGGTGTACTGGAGCGCCCAGGTGGCGATCTCCGCCACGCGGGCCCTGATCGCCGGCGCGCCCGCGGCCTTTGCCATCTGCCGCCCGCCTGGCCACCATGCGGCGGCGGCCACGATGGGCGGCTACTGCTACCTCAACAACGCCGCCATCGCCGCCCAGCTGCTGCGCAGCGAAGGTGGACATGGCAAGGTGGCCATCGTCGACATCGACTACCACCATGGCAATGGCACCCAGGCCATCTTCTGGGAACGCGGCGACGTGTTCTTCACCAGCCTGCATGCCAGCCCGCATGACGACTACCCCTACCTCAGCGGCCATGGTGAGGAGGTGGGCGAGGGTGCAGGCCGCGGGGCGACGCTGAACTTCCCCCTGTCCGCCGGCACCGAGGCACCGGCCTACCTCGCCGCCCTCGACCAGGCCCTGGACGCCGTGGCCGCCAGCGGCGCCAGCGCCAGCGTGGTCTCGCTGGGCGTGGACACCTTCGAGCTCGACCCCATCTCGCGCTTCAAGCTGCGCGAGGCCGACTACCTCGTCATCGGCCAGCACCTGCGCCGCCTGCCCGGCCCGGTGCTCTTCGTCTTCGAAGGCGGCTATGCGACCGACGAGGTCGGCCGCAATGCGGTGGCGGTGCTGCAGGGCTACGAAGGCGCTGGCGGCTGAGGCCGACCGCTCATCATGGCCGCAGTCCCGGCCAGGCCTGCAGCGGGAGCATCAGCTGGCGGGGCAGGCTGCCGAAATGCATGAAGCCGTGGTGGCGGTAGAAGTTGATGGCCGCGTCATCCTTGGCATCCACCACCATGGCATGGACGGCCACCTCGGACCGGCTGGCGCGCCACATGGCATCGGCCAGCAGGGCCGCGCCCAGGCGGCGGCCCTGGAACTGCCCATCGACGGCCAGTCGGCCCAGTCTCGCGATGGGCACTGAGGGATAACGCGGCAGCCGCCTTGCGAGTGGTTCGGGCAATTCGTTCAAGGCCAGTCCACCGGCCGAAAGGGTGTAGTAGCCGGCCAGCCGGTGGCTGACGATCTCCACTGCCACGAAGCAGGCGCTCACCCGCCGCCTGGCGTCCTGGCCGGCCTGCTGGCGCAGGTAGTGGTCCAGGGCCGGCTCGCCACACTGGAAGTGCTCGCGTTCATGGCCCGGCCCGAGCAGTTCGATGCGGAAGGGGGCTTCCGTCGCGCCGGCCACGGTGGCTTTCTCGCCGGCCATGGCGGCTGTCTCTCAGCCCGCGCGGGCAATCAGCTCGTCATGCGCAGCCACGGCCCGTTTCATGGCTGGCGTTGGTGCGGGCGGATTGAGCAGCAGTTCGGCAAAGGCCTGCTGATCCTCGGCGCAGAGGCGCAGCAGGCTGGCTTCCTCCAGGGTCTTCTGCGCGTCCTTGAGCGCCGCCGAGACCAGGAAATCGCTGACGCTGCGGCCCTGGAGTTCGGCTGCACGCCGCACGAGGTCCAGCACCTCCGGGGCGATGCGCGCCTCGACCCGGGCGGTGCGGCTGCTGCTGCTGGATTCGGCAATGGCCATGGCAACTCCTAAAGACAGACCTAGTGTACGGCGACTGTCCGTACGGTGCGGCGGTGCGGGCGACCTTGGTGTGTCGCCCGACGCGGACTGGACGAACTCCTGGCGTCAACAACGACGAGCAGGCTGGGGCTGACTGGCACTCGAAGTGGCGCTGCCTGGATGAATGCTGGAGGTGTTGTCTTCACCAAAACTGATAGTAGTGGAAGTCTTGATTGTTTCTGGTTCACCAGTCGTTCTAGAGTCTGGCTGCAGTTTCTCACATCAATTTGTTCGCCTCGGGGAGCGATATGCAAATCAAATTCTTTGTCTTTTCTGCAATTCAGGTTGTCAGCGCCCTGCTATTTTCTTTGCCCGCAATCGCTGAGATAACGCCAGCAGTGCCAGGGTGTTCACCTGGCGTGGTCGCGCTTCCCAGTGATTCAAATGCCAAAGTCGATGGCTCGGATTCATCAGCGAGTTCGCCAGTTGCATCGTCGAGCGGATCTCCGAATAAAAGCAATTCCGCAGAACGGAGCAAGGCTCTACTCAATTCGCTGAAGGGTCAATTGGATTCCAGTGTGCTGAATGAGGCGTTGGACGTTGTCGATCTGTTGATTGATTCCACTAGAGCTTCGCAGATTCAGATTTACGCGGCTGTCCGTGCGATCAATCGGAATCTGGATCCACTGCAGATCTGCCAGAAGGAGATGGTCGATGAGGCCAGGGAACGCACTTTTCAATTGCTTGACCTGAGTTACAGCGATGCCTTGATTCAGAATGGCAATCTGAGTGAGCAGGTGGCGACTCGTCTTGCGAACTTGGTGGCAGATAGTCTGGCACTACAGAGGAGGACCTCGCCCAACTATCGTCGCGACTTTCTCCGTGAACTCAGGGTTCTGACTGACAGGTTTTCGCAGTCGAAGCGGTTTCGCGCGGCCTTGGGTTTTGAATATCTTTACCTGCCGCGAGTGTCCTATGCGGCGGCGCCGCCTCTAGATCTCACGCCATTCCAGCTGAATCAGTTTGGTGGTGGGGGTATTGCTCAGGCTAGAATGAATTTCGATCACCATGTAACTCCAGCAATATCGCTGGGTGCCAAGGTGGATAACATCGAAGTCAACGTCGCCATTCCGAGGAATACCCAGGCCGTCACGGTGACTTCGGCCGCGCAACGGGTGGCTGTGGCCGCAAATCAGGATTCGCCAGACATGCTGATCCGAACGACGATCGAATCAAAGCTGAAGGCTGAATTTGATGCGGGTGCGACATTCTGGTTGCTTGGGGCGTGGGACACGCGAGAGCGCAACAGGCACCTGAAGCGGCTTCGTGACAAGGCCAGCGGCCCGAAGGGCAAGCCAATGTCCGAGTTGCTCCACGAAGACCCGCCGCCCGAATCCACGCGGCGCTGGGATATCGGAGGTGGTCTTGGCTTCACGGCATTCCGAATTGATGAACGGGCGGACACGGATGTTCGACTGCGGTCGGATCCCACAAAGACTTTCAATGAACTCGCCAGTTCCGGCACTATCCATTCCGAAAAGAGCCAGTTCTATCGTGCGCCGTACATGCGTGCGGATTTCCGTCTCAATGTGTCGGATGAACTAACCCTGGGCGTGGTTGCGCGGAAATACTTTGGTCGTGCCAATGCCGAAGAAACCTCAGCTCAGGTGCGTGGGGCGACCTTTTCCGTCCTGCTCGTTTGGTATCCCACCTTGGGGTGGTAAGGCTGGCCACGGCTAGGCGTGGCCCGCATTCAACCCCGCCAGCCTTCTTGGCTTGCCCGGGCCCGCCCCACGGCTTCCAGCGTGCTCAGGATCTGCGGCAGGCGTTTCTTCCAGGGCCCGCGCCCGGTGAAACGATCCGCCAGCGCTGCTTCGGTGAGTGGTGCGGGTGATGCCTGCAGCACTTCCGCGACTGCCTTCACCTGGGCAGGCAGGTCGGCCGGCCAGGCCTGCTTGCCTGCCGCGGGCTTTCCAGCACCTCCCGGTGAGGGCAGGGCGAGTGCCTCTTCCTCGTCGCCGGCCTCATCGGCCTTGCCCACCGTGACATCCGCGCTGGTGATCTCCAACTCTTGGGCATTGGGGTGGGCAGCGGTCGCAGGCTGAGCGGTCGCATTGCCGCGCCGAGCCGGATCCTGAAACTCCGGCCGCAGCCAGCGTATGGTGCCGGCGGCTTCTTCGGCGGCACGCTTGGCATTCAGTGCCACCAGGCGTTCGAGCAGGGATTCTGTCCAGACGGCCTTGGCTGCTTCGTCGGCCCAAGGCACCGGGCCCAGATCCTTCCAGCCATACGCTTCGAGCACGGCCGCATCCAGTTCGTCATGCAGGCTCTGCAGCACGCTTACCAGCGCCAGCTCGTGCATCGCCTTCTCCTTGGCGTTGAGCGCCTCGCCCTTGCGCAATTTCTCCAGCACGTTGTACATGCCGGTCAGCGTCACCGCCTCGTGAGCGGCCTGACGTGACTTGCGATGCGCATCAAGCTCTTCGGTGAGCACGCGAATGCGCTCGCTGAGTGCAGGCGTAAGTCCGGTATCTTCTCCAGGAAAAGGGAACGTTTCAAAGCATGTGGACTTACTGTAGACAGGTCGATCTTCGAGGGTCCCGCCGGCTGCAATTGCCCAAGCGACGTGAACGCAGCTTGATAAGACACCATGCCATTTGGCATCATCAATCGCAATTGCAATTAGTTTGTCGTCGGGGAGTATAGAGCCATCTAAGAATTGAAATACTCTGTGTTTGGCAACTTGCCCAGTTGCCACAAACCTCTGAAGATTGTGCAACGTCGCGCGCATAACCTTTCGAGGTTCGGCGAAAAGCCACCATAAATCGCGAACTCGCGCCCGATTATTGGTGTCGCGCTCAGGCTTAACGCGTGCCGCGAGCCATTGATAGACTTCTGGAAATTGCGCCCGAACATCGGCAATTTCTAGGCCGTGTAGGTCTATCACCATCGCGTCACGCGGCCGGTCGGTAAGGTCGCGGCCATTGCGATAGGGCCGAATATGAGCGGCTAGCTCCGGAATACGCCCAAGGCCAAGCATCTTGGCTTCAGGCTGGCTGACTATGAATCCTGCTCCGTGGGGGATGACACCGCGGTTTGAAAGTAAATCGTTGGCCACCAGCCTGCGGGCAGATGCTATTGCGGCGCCCACCTTGAGGTTGGGATGAACCCGTCCCTTGAGAACTTCGGCCCTTACTTCGACTTCTCCGTTTCCTGTCTCCGATTCGTCTTTGACTGTCCAGAGCACGCCGTCGGAGTTTCCTGCGCGGGCGGTCGTCATCGCAATACGTACGGCTGCTCCGTCGGCAGCATCCACCCAAGGATGATCTGGCACAGCAAAAACTAGGCTAACTGGACTTCTGCTGGATTGATGAAGCTCTATGATCCGTCGATTGAAGATCATAGTAATGCTGTTTGTGGTGATTAGTCCGAACTGCCGGCAACTGCCCTTCCCTGTCAGCAGAGCGGCCTTATTCCACCAGTACATGACAAAGTCAGCACTCTCGGGAACTTCCGGCCAACTTGACCGAAGTGCGTCGACATACCCGTGACCAAGCGCCTCGCGCATGCGCTTATTCCCGATGAACGGCGGGTTGCCCACGATGAAATCTGCCGCGGGCCATTCGGCGGGGCGGGGGTTGATATAGCGCCACTGGACGGTTTGGGCGGATTCGTCGGGAACCTGCTCGCCGGTGACGGGGTGGGGCTTGGTGGTGATGCCATCCCAGCGGGTCAGGGGCTTGCCGGCCTCGTCGGTGGCAATTTCCATGCGGTCATACGCCAGCACGGCGTCGCGGCATTCGATGTTGCGGTAGTCGTGCACCACTGGTTCGGCGACGCTGCCCAGGCCGCGGGTGCGGACGTGCCATTGCAGCCAGCCTATCCAGAGCACCAGTTCGGCCACAGCAGCGGCGCGTTCGTTGATCTCGATGCCCAGCAACTGGCGTAGGGTGACCGTCTCGCCTTCGAGGCCGAGCTTGAACTGGCTGTCCCCCAGTTGGTCGAGTTGGTCGAGCACCTCGCCCTCCAGGCGCTTGAGGTGTTCGAGCGTCACGTAGAGGAAGTTGCCGCTGCCGCAGGCCGGGTCCAGCACGCGGGTGGTGCAGAGCTGGTGGTGGAAGCGGCGGATCTCGGTGCGGGCCTCGTCGAGTTTGGCCTCGCGCTTCTTGCCGTCCAGGGTGTCGGCCTCGCGGGCCAGCACCCAGGCCGCCGCCTGGGCGTTGGCCCAGTCGGCCCGCAGGGGCTCGATCACGGTGGGCAGCACCAGCCGTTCGACATAGGCGCGCGGCGTGTAGTGCGCGCCCAGGGCATGGCGTTCGGTGGGGCTCAGGGCACGTTCGAGCAGGGTGCCGAAGATGGCCGGCTCGACCTCCTTCCAGTTCGCCTTGGCGGCGCGCAGCAGGCCGTCGATGTGGGCGGGGCTGAGCGGCAGCACGTAGCCTGTCTCGCCCGCGCCCTTGAAGAGCTTGCCGTTGAAGCGCAGCACGTCCTTGGCGATGGCGGCGTTGAAGCCACCGCGGTCCATGCCGTCCCAGAACACGCGCAGCATGTTGGCCAAGGTGTCGGGCTGCTCGCGGTAGGTGGCGAGCAGGTGCACGAAGCTGCCCTGGCCTTCGCCGCCGGTGGTGGGCAGCAGGCCGATGTCCTCGGCAAACATGCTGAAGAGGCAGCGGGTGAGGAAGCCCGCCACATGCTGGGCCTGGTGTCCGGCGGCTTCGAGGCTCTTGGCGAGATCCGCGAGTTCGGCCGAGACCTCGCGGGTGACCTTGGCGCTGGCACGGCTGGGGTCGAGTGACAGCGGATCGGTCCACAGCCGGCGCAGGCGGTCACGCACCTTAGGGTCGGCCAACTGACCGAGGGTGATGCGATGGCTGCGACCGTCCGGATACGCGGTGTAGGTGGCGCCCGAGCGGCTGAACTCGGCATACAGCTCGATCACGTGCCCCACATCCACGACGACCACGAACGGTGGCCGGCCTTCGCCGGCGGGCAGGGCGCGTGCGTACTCCTGGGCCTGGCGGTGGGCGCGCTGCAGCGCTTCGCCAAAGCCGCGATGGCCGGCAGCGGCCTGGCGCTCGCCGTCACGGATCTTCTTGCTTTCCAGCACGAAGTGGCCGCGCTTGTAGCAGTCGATGCGCCCGGCGCTGGTGCTGCCATCCCCATGCACAAAGGTGATGGGGCGCTCGAACATGTAGTCCTGTTCGGGCGTGGGGTGGGGGCGAGCGACACCCAGCAGTTCGCAGAGGTCGATGACGAAGCTCTGCGCGGTGGCCAGTTCGGAGGCTGTCACGCCCTGCCAGCGTTGCACGAAGGCCAGCACAGCGTCGCTGCCGGTGGCGTCCTGGTTCTGATGATCTGCCGTCATGGCGGCAGATGGTAGGGGCGCCTCTGGACGGTCAGGCCGTGCCGGACACATCCAGTCGGGGGTGCTGCGGCTCTTGTGCCGAAGGCGGCGTGGAGGCGGACGTCAGTGCGTCAACCCCGGCACCACGGCCACGCCGCGGGCGCGCTTGAGCGTGTCCGAGGGCAGTTCGCCGAACATGTGGCGGTAGTCGGCGGCGAAGCGGGAGAGGTGCCAGAAGCCCCAGCGGGCTGCCCGGTCGGCCACCGGTTCCTCGCCGCCCTGGCGCAGGTCGCGGCGCACGCCATTGAGGCGCAGCGCCCGCAGATAGGTCACGGGGCTCATCTGCAGCACGTCGTGGAAGGCGTATTGCAGGGTGCGGCGCGAGACGTGGATGGCCTCGCACAGCTCGGGCACGTTGATGGGCTCTTCGGCATGGTCGGCCATGTAGCGGCGCGCCTCGCGCACCACGCGCTGGCGGGTCGCGGCCGTGCCGGCGGCATCGCCGCCGCCGCCGGCGCTCTGGTGGCCCAGGCGGGCCATCATGGCGTCGCAGAGGGAATGGATGAGGGCGCGGCGCAGGGCTTCCTGCTCGAACAGGCGGGGGGTCTGGCGCACGGCGTCCAGGGTGACCAGCAGCAGCTCGCGCAGGGCCTGGTTGGCCGGGGCATTGGCCTCGATCAGGCCGTTGCTGAGGGGCATGCCCTGCAGGCTCACGCCGTCCACCCGGCGCGCATAGGC